>JANPLP010000488.1:0-13924 GCA_031426595.1 Planctomycetia bacterium
CGTTGCTCGCCAACTTCAGTGCCGAACAGTCCGCTCGAAAAACAGCCGAGCTTGCGGCCGCACGCCTCAAACAAATTCACGAAGAATCTAAGACGGCCAGCGACGGCGTTACGACTACTCGTGCGCAACTCGACGACTACCGCCTGCAACTCGCAGCGCGACAGGAAGAGGCGGCTGGTTATCTTGGCCGACTGGAAGGTGCCGCGGAACGATTGCAGATTCTCGATCAATTGCAACAGCATCTCGATGGCGTCGACGCTGGCGCGAGGCAACTGGTGGAGTTGGTACGAGAGCGAACGGAGCCCGCTTTCAAAACAGTGCTTGGCTTGGTGGCAGAATTGCTGGAAGTTGATGCTTCGATAGCGCCCCTGATTGACACGGCGCTTGGCCACTCATCGCACGCTCTGGTGCTCGCCGACGGGCAGTTAGTTCAATTGATCCGCGCGGGCGACGTCGCCATAAACGGTCGGCTTAGCTTGATTCGCTTGGATCGCATGGCGACGCGACGCTTCGGAGAGAAGATCCAATTGGATGGTGTTCGCGGTGTAATCGGCCGAGCGGACCGACTAGTGCGCTGCAGCGAAGCGACCGCACCCTTGTTCCGCCATCTGCTCGGCACCACCTGGTTAGTCGATACGCTCGACACAGCTCTAGACCTGGGGCACTTTCGCGGCGCCGGTTTGCGATTTGTGACTGCAGATTGCCAGTTGATCGATGCAGATGGCACTTTGACACTCGGTTCCATGCAATCGAGCGTCGGACTCGTTTCGCGACGCAGCGAGATTCAAACTGCCAAGCAAGAAATTGAACAAATCAAACTTCAGTATCAGCATTCGCAAGGCGAGATTGAACGACTGCAGGGCCGCATCGGCAAGCTGATCCCGGCGTTAGAACAAATAGAAGCCACCGCCAAAACATTATCCCAAGAGCTCGCCCACCAGCAGGCGGCAGCTCAAACCGCGGTCAGCAAACTCGACGTTATCGAAGCCGACTCGTTCCGCTTGAACCAGTCGCTTGCCAGCCTGCTTGCACGCCGCGAAACGATTGAACCAACGATCAGCCAACTGTTGCAATCGATCAAAGAAGTTCACGCTCAGATTGCAGCAGCAGAGTTGGAATTGGGTGAGCACGAAGCGTTACGTCGTGAGCACGACGCCAAGCTGTCTGCGGCTTCCGAGGAGTTGACCGCCAGCCGAATCGCTTCCGCACGCACCGAACAGCGACTCGAGGCGCTCCAAGCCACACTGGAACAATGCGAACGTTCTCAAAGCGAGCGTATCACGGCGGTAGCCGAAGCAGGTGAAGAAGTTCTGCGAATGAAAGCTCGCATCGAGGATACGGAGATTCAGATTCTCCAACTGACCAGTAAGCTCGCCGAGGATTATCATCGCAGCGAAGCCGAAGAAGCCACGCTTGATCAATTGGCAACGCGCGCGGCCGGTTTGCGTGCCGAACGCACCGCCACTCACAAGCGACTCGATCAAGTCAACCGCACGATCGACAAACTGACTCAGCGCGTTCAAACCACCGATCTTGAGCTGCAACGCGCACGCGAAGACAAGCAAACACTGCTCGCGCGATTGTCGGAAGACTATCAAATCGATCTCGATCAACTTCGCCAAGCGAACCGCATCACTCGCGATGAAGAACGCACGGCGCTTCAAGCTGAGTCGTCAAAGTTGCGGCAAGACATAGCGTCTGTTGGCGAAGTGAACCTGGCGGCGTTGAATGAGCTGGACGAATTGCAAAATCGTTTTGATTACTTGAACAATCAGTACGAAGATGTTCAAGCTGCTAAAGAATCGCTGCAACGTATCATTCACAAGATTAATGCTGATAGCCGCAAGCTATTCATGGAAACGCTTGAGATCATTCGTCAGAACTTTCAGAAGCTCTACCGCAAGTCTTTTGGTGGCGGAAATGCCGATATCGTGCTTGAGGACACCGACGATGTGCTCGAATGCGGCATCGATATTATCGCGACGCCACCCGGAAAAACCGCCCTCTCCAATTCACTGTTGAGTGGTGGAGAAAAAGCGCTCACCGCCGTTGCTTTGCTCCTCGCCATTTTTCAATATCGCCCCAGCCCCTTCTGCGTGCTGGACGAAGTGGATGCTCCGTTCGACGAAGCCAATATCGGCCGCTTTGTGAACGTGCTAACCGAGTTTCTGGACTGGACCAAATTTATCGTGGTTACTCACTCCAAGAAAACCATGACCGCCGCAAACACTCTGTACGGCGTCACCATGCAAGAATCCGGCATCAGCAAGCAGGTCGCAGTCCGCTTTGAAAACGTTCGCGACAATGGCGAGATCATCGAAGAAGACGAGGAAAGCAAGTTCCCCCGCCGTCACGTCGCTTAGTTGCATAGTCGTCGGCGTGTGCGCACTCCGTTAACAGACCTCTGCCAACCTAGCTCTACTTTGCCAACGCCTAGAAAGGAGCTCGTATCGAAGGTATGCTTCTACCTTCGGAAATGAACGCGAGCTCGAGAAAGGCATTCAGTGATTCGAATTGGAACACGCGGTAGCAAGTTGGCTTTGTGGCAAGCAAACTGGGTCAAGTCGCAATTGGACGAGGCTGGTTTTACCTCAGAGTTGGTGATCATCACGACCTCTGGAGACGTTTCCGCTCGGCCACTCAGCGAGGTGGGTGGACAAGGTTTGTTCACCAAAGAAATTCAACGCGAGTTGCTGGCCGATCGAGTCGATGTGGCTGTGCACAGCTTGAAGGATCTGCCGACTGTGCCTGTCCCTGGCTTGATACTCGCCGCCGTACCAGAGCGCGAGACGACCGAGGATTGCCTGGTCAGTCGTTCAAAGCTCGCGTTCGAAAAGTTGCCGAGTGGTTCGCGTATTGGCACTGGCAGTTCGCGCAGGCAAGCTCAATTGCGCGCGTGGCGGGGCGATATCGAAGTGCTGGACATACGTGGTAACGTGGACTCGCGATTGCGAAAGCTGCATGATGGTGAGTTCGATGCGATCGTGCTAGCCGTCGCTGGCCTTACGCGGCTTGGACTCGCAGATCAAATCACTCAACATCTACCGCAAGATCGCATGCTGCCCGCTATTGGGCAAGGTGCATTAGGCCTTGAGTGCCGCACTTCGGACACGGCGACCTATCATGCGCTTGAAACGCTCAATGATCCGCCCTCGAAAGCCGCTGTGACCGCCGAGCGAAGCTTGCTCGCGCATCTGTTAGCCGGCTGTTTAGCACCAGTCGCTGCACACGGCACCGTCGCCAACGATCTGATAACTTTAAAAGCTCGTGTGCTCTCAGTCGATGGCCAGCGGCATATCGAAGGTTCTTTAGTCGGCCAAGCAACAGAAGCGTTTGAGATCGGTCAACGACTCGCGCAGCAGCTTAGCGACCAGGGTGCCGCCGAATTGATTGCGACCGCCCGAGCCAGCTCATTGGGCTGAGCAGTTCCTTTTTGCCAAAAAAGACAAGCGACTACAATTCGCCAGCTAAGCGGGCCTACAGAATGTTTCGGGATACCGATTCGCCGGACAGCGCTCGCTGCGGTTTACACCCGGTAACACCGTAGCAATCACGCTGAGTGCCAACAGCCTGCCATAGCTATGCCGACAAAGCGAAATCGAGTCGCTTAGTTGTTAGCGAGCTTGAACGTAGCCATCTGCCCCGTCGCAAACCGTTCAAAATCTGGCGATCTTTCTAACTTGCGTTGCTCTGACTTTTAAAATCGCGCCTAGGACCAGCTTTTCTCGAGCCATCTTGAGCGTGGGAAAGCTTAAAAAGCCGGTGAGTTGCTAACCAAGCCTGTAGCGATCAAACTGCTAACGCGTCAGAATTGGCTGCGATTCCGAACATTCTACATGACCGCAAAAACGTGTTTGAACTTATTCAACCGCTTATCGCCGCTCCCGTCTTACCAGCCACACTGCTGCTGGCCGCGATGGTTTGTTGGAGCCTGTTCACAGTGCTGGTGGGTGCAGGATTAGGTTCGGATGGAAATTGGTCATTCCATTTTCACAACCCTCTGTCCAGTGTCGTGAATGCGGATCCGAACATCGGCTTGGGCCATTCCATTTCGCATTTCCTCGGCGACACACTCGGCTCGTTCGTGCTCGCACCGACCAAATGGCTGAATCTTCGCAGCGTTCCATTTCTACTATGGCTGGGAGTGTTCACGCTTGCTTGGTGGACCTTGTCAGTTGCTTGGTGGATGGCCGTGGACGAATGGTTTTTCGCGGTGCCCGGAACCTTGACCACCGCCCTACTCGTGGCTCGCAACATCGCGTGCGCATTGCCAATCACCAAGTTGATCACGCAACCAATGATCGGTCTGTTTGCAGATACGGGGAGCCTCGATTCAAAGTCATTGATCGGTGAGGAAGCGGAGATCTGCTCGTTTGACGCTACGCCTGAAAATGGCCAAGCGAAATTCAAAACCGGTGCTGCACCGCTACTTCTGAATGTCCGCACAGACGGCCCTCACTTGATCAAGGGGACACGCGTCTGGATCACCCATTACGATGCAAATAAACGCATCTATCTTGTTTCGCCTACAACGACCGATTCAACCAGTTCCTCTGTTAACGGTAGAACATCATGAACACTCTTGTATTAGCAGCCACTACTTCTCAAGTCGCAATGGGGTTGCTCATCTTAGTTGCGTCACTCTTTGCCATCGCGACCGCATTTATCATCGTGGCAAGCAAGTTCTACATCAAAGTGGGACCTGACGAAGCGATCGTGAAGACAGGCATGGGTGGTATGAATGTTGTTATTGATGGCGGTGCCTTGGTGTGGCCCGTAATCCACCGCTACGAAAAAATGGATTTGACACTGAAGAGTTTCGAGATCGCTCGCGAGGGTTCTGAAGGATTGATTTGCAAGGACAACATTCGCGCGGATATCAAGACGGCATTTTTCATTCGTGTCGACAAAACCTCCGAGGAGATAAAAGAAGTCGCCCAGTCAATTGGATGCAAGCGTGCAAGCCAGGTCGAAACGCTCCGAGAATTGTTCGATGCGAAATTCTCCGAAGCACTAAAAACCGTCGGTAAGCAATTTGAGTTTGTTGAGCTCTACGACAAACGAGACAAGTTTAAGAACGAGATTTTGAAAGTGATCGGCACCGATCTGAATGGCTACCGGCTCGACGACTGTGCAATCGACTACCTCGAACAAACGCGGCTCGAACTGCTCAACCCAAACAATATCCTAGACGCTGAAGGGATCAAAAAGATCACTGAGTTGACGTCTAATGAAAAGATCAAGGAGAACCACTTCACGCGTGAACGCGAAAAGACTCTGAAGAAACAAGACGTAGAAGCGGCCGAGGCAATTCTGGAACTGGAACGACAACGGATCGAAGCCTTCGAGAGACAGAAACGCGAAGTCGCTGAAATTCAAGCCCGTGAAAATGCGGCCGCCGCAAAAGTGATCGAAGAGAATCGCTTGACGTCCGAGCGCGCCAAGATCGCGGCGGACGAAGAAATCGGTATCGCCACCGAAAACAAACAACGTACGATCCTCGTCGCGCAGCGAAATAAGGAACGCACAGACGCAGTAGAAATTGAACGCATCGCCCGCGATAAGACGCTGGAGGCGACTGAACGTGAACGGGTCGTGGGCTTGGCAATCGTGGAGAAAGAAAAAGCGCTCGAAACCGAGAAACGGAACATCCAAGAAGTGATCCGCGAACGCGTCATCGTGGAACGATCCGTGGTCGAAGAGCAGCAAAAGATCAAAGATACGGAAGCTTTCGCTACCGCAGATCGCACAAAACGTATTGAAGTCACTGCCGCAGAAATGGCTGCTGAACAGGCGCTGGTGCGCGAAATTAAAGCCGCTGAAGCTGCTAAAAAAGCGGCTGAGAGCCTAGCAGCGAAAGTTCGGATCGAGTCCGAAGCACATCGCGACGAAGCCGAGCAGAACTCAGCCGCGACGAAATTGCTCGCCGAAGCGACCCGTGCTGAGCACGCCGCCGAGGGACTGGCCGAAGCAGAAGTGATGCAAGCCAAAGCTGCGGCGACTCAGGAGCAAGGGCTCGCCGAGGCACGCGTTATGTTGGAAAAATACACCGCCGAAGCGCAAGGAATCACCGAAAAAGCCAAAGCGATGAAGGATCTGGATGGAATCGGTCGTGACCACGAGGAGTTTAAATTGCGACTCGAAAAAGATAAACAGATCGAAATCGTCGCCATCAACGCAAACAAATCGATTGCCGAAAGCCAAGCGCTGGTCATCGGCGAAGCCCTCAAGTCAGCCAAGATTGATATCGTGGGCGGCGACGGTCAGTTCTTCGAGCAGATTTCAGCGGCGGTCCAAGGAGGTAAAGCCATCGATCGCTTTGTGCTGTCCTCGAAATTCGCCACGGATATCAAAGAAACTTTTTTCAACGGTAGCCCCGAGTACTTCAAAGAGCAACTCGCCGGATTAGTCGATCAGTTGCAACTGAACGCTAGCGACGTTCGCGATCTCACCGTCGCTGCACTGGTGGCCAAACTGCTGGGCAACGGAGACTCGGCGACAATGCATTCACAACTGATCAACCTGCTAGGAATGGCAGGCAATCTAAACTTAGCGAACAAACCAATTAGCAATTTCCTCAGTAAGAATTAACGGATTGCATCGTGCGACATAACATGGTTGCTTCAGTCGTTTCACTCTGAAATGTTCGGCTAACTCGCGATCGATTCACTTCATGACAGATACCGCTTTAGCAACTGGCACCTACGAAGTACTGCGAAGCCGCCTGCGCGAGGCAGCCGCAGACCTTCGAATGCGTTTTCAGAAACTGAACGAAGCGCGGTCAAGCGTATTTGGGAATGTCGAAACCAAATTGTTGGCAACCACGCATGTAGTGACGGAACACAATTGTGTCCCTCGCGGCTTGTTCGCGAATCACAGTCACCTGCTACTCGGGTACAACGTCCAATTCGGACTGAAAACGGATATCGCACCTTCAGATGTGTTATCAACTTACAGGTACGACGGACAGCACACACGCTACGAACCGCTCCCGTCGCTTGAGTCCAGCGAGTTTGTGCGCGATTTTCAGGAGCTCTACAAGTACTATCGCGGAGCCACGTTTTCTCGATTTTTCCAAACTGGTCCGCACCTGTACATGGTCTTTCAAATCGGGAAGACCGCAACGAGCATCAAAGCTTTCAAGTGGGTTGTTGTTGGCGAGCATCTGCAATACGTCGACAATCGCAGCGAATCCGAAGTAAAGCTCCCGGCACAGCATGCTTTCCAGTGGAAACGAGCCACCCGCGATAACCATCGCCCTGGGAAGCACCCACACATTTCTATCGAAGATCGTGTGTTCGTTGAATGTGTACACGGTGACCTTACGATCAAGGTTGAAGACAATACCGAAGATGGTTTAGGCATTTATCGAGAACCCGTTGAAAGTGCCGACCAGACTCTCGACGACGCCGAAACCTACTACGCAATTCTTGGCGACTTGATTCTCTTTCGCATACGGCCTTACCAGGAACGCGATTTCCGATACTTGGTGTTCAGCGCCAAACGATCCAGCGTTCAGCGACTGGATTCCATCGGGCAAGCCTGCGTGCTACTGCCCGATGATCATGGCATCATTTTCCCCAACGGTTTCGCATTGCAAACGGGCGCGGTCAAGCTGTTCGATCATGGACTCACCGACTTAGCCTTCGATCGCTTGCTGAAATCCCCCAACGGCGAGGACTACTTGTACGCGTTCATCCAACCGGAAACGGGTACTCTGCTGCAGTTGCGCTACAACTTGATTCGCCAGGAAGTGGACACGCCACTCATGTGCCATGGTCAAGCATTCTTTGAGAATGGCAACATGCTCACCATGCGAGCTAGTGAGACACCTCAGAAACACCACGCCTTACAAGTTTGGCAGACCCCATTCACCGGCACCAATTTTGTACCGACCGTGCAATCCGATTCACTGCTCTTCAAGATTGGCAATCACGATCTAGTTCGAGGAATGGCTGAGTGCCAAGAGCTGCTGACGCTAGTTGATAAGGACGAATCTTACGCAGACTTGTACGCCGATCTTGCCAAACGCGCCACCGACTTGCTCGATGGTTACTTTTGGCTTGAGCGCGACGAGGCACAAAAGCTGGCTGAGCCGATCCAGCAGATCCGAGCAGCCGCCACTGCAGCCGTCGATGAGTTTGAGAAAGTGATTCGAGTCCGGAACGAGACGAACTCGACGCTCGCTGACACTGATACCAAGACCGGCGAACTCATCAAAGCGATCGAACGCACGCGGTTCGAGAAGGTAACCGATTTTGTAGAGAAACTCGCGGCTATTCGAGCTTCCCGCGGCCACGCGCTGCAACTGAAAAGTCTGCGCTACATTGACCTTGAGCGAGTCGCGACGCTTGAGAGCCAGCTTACCGAAGCCGCGGAACGTGTCGGCGTTCGCTGTGTTCACTTCTTGCTAGGTGCCGAAGCGCTGCGTCCCTATGAAATTGACATCAAAAATTCTTCGGAAGAAATTTCACACGTCGATGCCGCCGCTGCCGCTAAAAAACTGGAATCCAAGTTCGTCGATATTGCCGCATCCCTCGAGCTGCTGATTGAAACCGTATCGCAGCTCAAAATCGAAGACTTGGCACAGCGAACAAACATCATCGATCGTATCGGTGACTGTTTAGCGCAACTCAATCGCGGTCGCTCGGCGCTGAAAATGCGTTTGCGCGATTTGACCACACGCGAGTTGGAATCTGATTTTTCTTCACAGTCCAAACTGCTCGATCAAGCGACCGCCAGTGCACTCGATTCTGCAGAAACACCCGATGCCGTTGACATCGCGCTGACTCGTATGCTCCTTCAAATCGAGGAGTTGGAAGGACGCTACGCGGATTCCGATGAGTTGCTGATGCGATTGACTGAAAAACGTCAGACGCTCTGCGACCTTTTCGAAGCTCGTCGGCAGCAGTTGGTAGAATCGCAAACTCGACGCGCCAATTCACTCGTGGCTGCGGCGGAACGCATACTGGCTGGTATCACGACGCGGTCTGCACGGATCGATGAACCCGCCGAACTGTTGGCTTTCTTCGCTTCCGACTTGATGGTCGAAAAGGTCCGCAAGCTCGCTGAACAACTCATCGAACTCGGCGATTCGGTGCGTTCGGAGGATGTGCGGAGCAAATTGAAGTCGATCTCGGATGATTCATTACGTCAGCAACGGGATCGCCGCGAACTGCTCTCCGATGGCGACCGCACCATCCGCCTCGGCCAGCACGCGTTCAGTGTGAACCACCAGCCAATAGAGCTGACCACAGTGGTCCGCGAACAACAATTGAACTTGCACCTGACCGGTACGCAGTTCTATCAACCGCTCAGCGACCCGTCGTTAGACGCCGCACGAACGCTTTGGGACCAGCCGCTACCCAGCGAGTCCAACAGCGTTTATCGAGGCGAGTTCTTAGCCTACTCGCTAGCTAACGAACTTCGAAGCGCGTCGTTAAAGTTTGCTGCGAAAGATTACCTCGCACTTACCGCTGCTCAAAAGGTTGCTTGGGTACGCGACCAAATGCAGCTCCGGTTCAGCGAAGGCTATGTGCGCGGAGTACACGATCAGGATGCCAGCTTGATCCTGAACGCGGTATTGCACTTGGAGCAGTCGCTCGGGCTTTTGGCTTACGCGCCGCAGATCCGAAGCATCTCACTGTTCGTATGGAAGTACTTAATTCCGGCTGAACGCCGTGAACAACTCGAACGCTGGATTCGTTCACTAGCGACTGTGGATCGATTGCTTCCGAACGACTTGCAAAGTCGTGAATGCGCGGCTGCAGTCGCTTCAGAATTGCGGGCTCATGGTACAGAACTGCTTGCGTCCCACTGCTCAAGCTATTCCGACAGCTCGGCTCAATCCATCGAATCAATATCATCCGCCTCAATTGAATCCACCAGTCAAATTGCGGCCGAGTATCTCATGCTGGAGCTCAGTACACATCCCCACTTGAATGAAGCCAGGCACGGCCCCTGCGTCAGTTCACAAGCGGCGGACTTGTTGCAGACCATGCGTCAGCAGATGCCTCCGGACGCTTGGCAATCTTTGCACGCCACGCTCCAGGCGCACAGCGACGAACCACGCGAGCTCTGGTATACCGCCTTGAAAGCGGTCGATGCGTTCCTGAGTCGACAGGATCATGAACACAGAAGCATTGACATCCAGGAACCTTGGCAGAACTACCGTGAAGAGATCGCCTGCTTGCTCTGCGGCACCCCAGACCACGCACTGGAGTTCGCTAAAACAGCGACCAGAAAACTTAGCAACACCATAACACTAAACGGCTTGACGGGTGATCATCAACGAATCGTCAACGGAAGTCTGATCGTGAATTACCACGAACTGCAGCAGAGATTGCGACAGTATGCTGCCGAAGTCGTTCCCAAATGGGGCGCGCTGCAATCTTCGAAGCGACGATTGGTTGCCGAGGCTGAGCGGCGACTGAAGACTCACGAATTCAAAGCCAAAGTACTCACCAGCTTCGTGCGCAATCAACTAATCGATGAAGTCTACTTGCCTCGCATCGGCGACAATCTTGCCAAGCAGATGGGTTCGGTGGGCGAGAACAAACGCTCCGATCGCATGGGTTTGCTGCTGCTAATCAGTCCACCAGGGTACGGCAAGACAACGTTGATGGAATATGTTGCGAATCGGCTTGGATTAGTGTTTGTGAAGGTCAACGGTCCAGCCATCGGGCATGATGTCACTTCGCTCGATCCGAGCGAAGCTACCAATGCGTCAGCCCGCGAAGAAGTGCAGCGCATCAATTTAGCGCTTGAAATGGGCGATAACACGATGCTGTACTTGGACGACATTCAGCATTGCAACGTCGAGTTACTCCAAAAGTTTATCCCACTATGTGATGCCACTCGTCGGATCGAAGGAGTTTGGAATGCTGAGTCGAAATCCTATGATCTCCGAGGACGCAAGTTCGTCGTCGTCATGGCTGGTAATCCTTACACCGAAACAGGCGAACGCTTTCAGATTCCTGATATGCTCGCAAACCGCGCGGACGTTTATAATCTCGGCGAGATCATAGGCAATAGCGCTGAAGCCTTCGAACAATCGTACCTCGAGAATTGCTTGACCAGTAACTCGAGTTTGCAGCCGCTGGCACGCTGTTCCAATGCCGATCAACGTAAGCTCCTAGCCGCAGTTCGCTCCGGCTCGACGGAGTTGATCGAGCTGGAAAGCAACCTATCCTCCGACACGATCAGCGAAATGATGGTGGTGCTCAAGAAGTTGCAGCGAGTTGGCGATGTGGTACTGACTATCAACAACGCTTACATTCGCAGCGCCGCTCAAGCAGATGATTATCGGACGGAACCGCCGTTCAAGCTGCAAGGGAGTTATCGCAACATGAATCGCATCGCAGAAAAAGTGGTTCCAGTCATGAACGATGTGGAACTCGAGCGGCTTATTCAAAGCAGCTATCAGCAAGATTCGCAAACGCTGTCGCGTGATAGTGAATCGAATTTGCTAAAGTTCGCTGAACTATTGGAAACCTTAACGCCGAGCGAGCAACAGCGTTGGAACGAAATCAAGAAGACTTTCGTTGAAAAAACAAAACTCAAGGGTCTGGCCGGTAACGATGCCACCGCCCAAGTTTTGAGTTCTTTGATCAGCCTCAAAGATGGGCTCGATTCTATTCGAACGTCACTCGACGCCGCGGTTCAACTGCAGAATGCTGTAGCTGCTGAGCCACCGAAGGATCCGCGATTGATTGTACAGCACGCAGTTCCCCGCGTGATGACTGAATTGATTCGCAGTCAGTTTCAACTGCTCTACGACGGTCTTCGGCCATTGCTTGAGAATGCAAGTAAACAATCGGCTACATCCGAGCGACTTCGGGCTGCGGTAGAAGATTTGTTGCTGCGTTATCAGGCGATTGAAAAAGCAGCGATGGCGGCCCCAGTAGATGAAACAGAAGAAGTGAGCGACCATGGCGGCCGACAGAACTAATCGCCGACAAGTTGATTGAGGTCGACACTGGAAGATGGAATGGCAATGATGGAAGCGTAATGAATTCAAAACCTCCTACCGCGAGAACACTATGGCTCAACCCCCGCTGATTCCGGCGAATTGGACATCCCTCCCTGATGAGTTTCGTGCGCGTCTCGGCTCTACAGTTGGGCGGCAACGTTGCATGCATGCCGATTCCCAATTATTGATCATTTCTCATTATGTCCCTGAACCTGACGAGGCAACGCGGCGAGGAATCCTGTTTTGGCGAGATTCAGCGGGCGAGTGGAAGTGCAGCAATGGCGATCCCGGCCGCGCGGCACTATCGATGCACCTGGACCGATTTTCAAAGCGATTGGAAGCTTACGAACAGCAAGAGCAAGCGGCCATGCGAGCCGACGATTATCTGCCGTTGTTAGAAGGGCTGGCACCGCTCGTGCGCACGCAACGCAACTTTCTCGAGACGCTCGAAGAAGCCAGGAAGGCGATGCCGGAGCTACGCGAGCTGATTGACCATCGCGACCGGGCTTACGACTTGTCGCGGCAAGCGGATTTGCTGTACGAGGATGCCAAGAACTCCATGGATGTTGCCATCGTACGACGGGCTGATGAACAAGCTCAGTCGACGCATCAGATGACCGTGGCCGCTTATCGGCTAAACGTCCTCGCCGCACTCTTCTTCCCGTTCGCGACACTCGGCGCAATTTTCGGTACTACGCTGACCGAGAACTGGAGTTGGTCGCAATCCGCGGGGCCGTTTGTACTCTTCGTGCTAGTCAGTCTGATAACCGGATTTATACTGACCCTGTTTGTTGCCAAACCCCGGAATCGCTAATCGCAATTTACAAATACATGCCCACGAATCCGCCAGCCGCATCGCTGGCCTCCTGGATCTTTTCCATCCGCTTGATCGCTTGGTTCAAGTCCCCCGCAGCGATGTAACGATTGAACTCGACTCGCACCGCACGTGGAACGGTGGCATTCAACCAGTCCACAATAGTTTGGTTGATCCAGCTACACGTCTCGCGCGCAAGCTCCACTTTCAAGTCCGCGCTGCGAGCCTCCAGGTCGCGAGTGTCTGTCATGACCACTCCCTCAAAACCGAACTGGACCATGCCGTCTAACGGATCATTGGTGAAATGGAAACTGCAAGTAGCGTTGTGTAAGTAGTAACTGTTAAGTGTTCCATGCTTCTCAATTGCGCCCTTGATTCGCAACATTTTGGCGGCGAGTTTCGGTGAAGCATCAATCGGGACGTCAGTTCGCGGTACGCTGCGCAGCGGCAAGCAATCGAAGACCACTTCAACCCAACGCGCTTCGGGGTTTAAGTTGCTGTTGGTAGAGCTACTCATGAGACACCTTCGAAAAATCTGTCAACGATGCAAAATGTTTTTATCAACTTCATTAGGGAGAAACGCTCAAGCTCGCCGGAGCACTGAAAACTTAGCGATTTGCAATGTGTGCAATGCCAAGCTGCTCTGCGACTGACGCGTTTAATCCCCGCAAGCAATCTGCGTTCAACTCTGCAACATCGATCAAGCCGCTGAATTGCAATGTTTCTGTCAAGCGTTTAACCAGTTCGGTCAACTTGCTTTCAACCTTGGGCAACTCACGAACCGCTTTGGCGGCACTGGGCAAACTGCCGAGCAAACTATCCGTAAGTTTGGATTCGGGACGCGTTGGTTCTTCGGCTGGCATGGCCTCTCGGATGATCGTCGCGACGTTGATCGCCGAAGCGCCAAGAGCCAAGAGTTTGATGACATGATCGACATCGCTGATGGGGGCGTCGAGCAACAACGGTAGATCGGGCCGGCCAAACTGCTTGCATAGCCTCTTTGCCGACGCGATACCGTACGCCGCTGCATTCGCGACTTGCGAAGGAGCCGATAGCAGACTCTCAGTACAATGCGTCAAAGTCAAAAAATCGATAGTTGAATCGACTATTTTTTCGACTATTTTTTTTTTCTATTTTTT
>JANPLP010000489.1:0-3743 GCA_031426595.1 Planctomycetia bacterium
CGCCGGAATTTCATCGACGATTTGGTCTACGCAAAACTCGAGAAGACCGCGACCGAACCATCACCGCCGGTCGACGATGCGACCTTCATGCGACGAGTTTACACGGACATCATCGGTCGCTTGCCCTCCGCGGCTGAAGCCAAGGAGTTTCTCGATACTCAATCCGAAAACAAACGCGAGTACCTTGTCGACCAGTTGCTCGAACGGCCAGAGTATATCGATCACTGGGCTAATCAGTGGGCCGACCTGTTGCGTCCGAATCCCTACCGAGTCGGTATCAAAGCCGTGTTGAATTACGACAACTGGATTCGCCAGCAATTTCGCGATAACGTTCGCTACGATGAATTCGCGCGCAAGTTGATCGAAGCTAAAGGTAGCACGTGGCAAAACGGAGCTGCAACTCTGTACCGGGATCGACGGGAACCCGAAGAGATCGCGACGCTGATCAGTCAGTTGTTCATGGGGGTTCGACTCGATTGTGCGAAGTGCCATCATCATCCGTTTGAAAAGTGGAGCCAACGCGACTTCTATCAGTTCGCTGCTTACTTTGCCAAAGTAGATCGCAAAGGAGTTGGCCTCTCGCCACCGATTTCTGGTGGTGAAGAAATCGTTTTCGTTTCGACTAAAGGGACAGTAAAACATCCGGTTACGGGCGAATCGCTGGAACCTCAAGCTCTGTTTGGGACTGCACCCAACATTGAAGAAGGTACGGATCCACGATCTTCTTTGGCAACTTGGATGACCTCCAAGGAGAACGATTACTTCGCTAAGGTGCAAGTCAATCGAGTTTGGGCGGCGCTTATGGGCCGGGGCCTAGTCGATCCCGTTGACGACATTCGCTCCACCAATCCTCCGACGAATCCCGAGCTGCTCGACGCATTGGCAGGGCATTTTCAAGCCAGCGATTACGACCTGAAAGATTTGTTGAAGTTGATCGCACTATCCAATGTCTATTCGCTCAGTTCAACGCCGACCGATACCAACGTTTCGGATCGGTTGAATTACTCGCGTCATTACCGTCATCGGCTTCGCGCAGAAGTTTTGCTCGACGCAGTCGCCGATATCACAGAAACCCCCAACTCGCTCGATGGAATGTGGTCTGAGGCGCGCGCGAACCAAGTTTGGACTCATCGCGTGAATTCGATGTTCCTCGATACTTTTGGTCGGCCAAACGAGAATCAGGACCCTCCTTGCGAACGAACTCCCGATTCAACCGTTACACAAGCACTCCATTTGATGAACTCGCCTGAGATCGACCGCCGAATCCGCAGCGATACTGGCCGCGCGGCTCGGCTGGCGAAAAGCAGCTTGACTGCGACGGAGATAGTGAACGAACTTTACTTGACCGTTTTTTCCCGCTACCCAAGCGACGCCGAAAGAAAATACGCTGTCAGTTTGGTTGAATCGGTCCCCGACAAACGCCGAACTGCCATCGAAGATCTCATGTGGGCCATGCTCAATTCGCCCGAGTGCAACATACAAAACTGAATACTAAACTGATGCGTTATTCAAAACTAAATGCAACCCATTAGTAGCGTCGAAGCTACTGAACCGGCAAAAAAGTGTTTCGTAGGAACATTTCATAAAGGATAACTCGATGCTGATCAATAAAAACTGCGAGGGAATGCGCCGACGCGATTGCTTGCGGCTTGGTTTGGGGGGCCTTATTGCTGGCGGTTTGACGGGAGCCCTGCGAGCTCGCGCGGCAGAGAAACCTGCGCTGGTCACACGTCAAGCCGACGCGTGCATATTGATTTGGATGGACGGCGGGCCGAGCCATTATGAGACCTTCGATCCAAAGCCAGATGCTCCGATCGAGATTCGCGGCCAGTTCACGCCGATTGCGACCCAAACGCCAGGGATGCAGTTTTCACAGCCCATGAAACGGCTCGCCAGTATTTCCAATCAGCTTGCCATCGTGCGCTCCATCCGCCACGATCAAGGCAACCACGGTGCTGGCAATCACTACATGATGACCGGCGCTCCGCCACGTATTCCTGTTGGTTGCGGTGCCTTCGTAAGTTTTCATCCTAGTCTTGGGAGTGTAGTAGCCCAACAACTCGGTGCACCCGATGGGATCCCACCTTATTTTTCGATGCCCTCGATGTCTCGATCGGGTGGACCGAATTTCTTAGGCGCTAAGTACGCGCCATTCGTTGTTCCGGACAGTCCGACCAGCAGTAGCTTTCGCGTTCGTGATGTGACGTTGCCGAACGGTTTGAGCGATGCTCAGTTCTCTTCTCGCCAAGAGATTCGCAAACAAATCGATCAACTGCAACGAATCAAAGATGAATCTGCTGGCGACCCCGCGCTGGCGGCAGATGAATTCTTCCAGCAAGGCTTGCAGCTAATCACCAGCCAGGAAGCTCAAGCGGCTTTCAATATTCACTCCGAACCCGACGCGATCCGCGATGCCTACGGTCGCAACGGCTTTGGACAGCGAGCTTTGCTTGCGCGTCGACTCGTCAAAGCGGGTGTTCCCTTTGTGACGCTCTACGATGGCGGTTGGGATCACCACGAAAATATATTCGATGCCTACAACAAGAAGATGCCCGATTTTGAATCTTCCATCGCCGCGCTCATTCAAGATCTTCAAAACCAAGGGATGCTCGAGCGGACCCTGGTGATTGCATTGGGCGAATTCGGTCGTACTCCGAAAGTAAACGAGCGAGGTGGTCGAGATCATTGGTCGAACGCGATGAGCGTCATGTTTGCTGGCGGAGGCACACCCGGCGGACAAGTAGTCGGCGCAACCGATCGCCAAGGCTACGCAGCGATCGAAAGAGTGCTTTCACCGGAAAACTTTGTTTCCACAATCTATAAGAAACTTGGTATCGATCCGAATCAGATGCTCTACACGCCTGAGGGACGTCCGACGCACTTGGTAAGCGATGCGGATCCAATCTCGGAACTGATGGGCTAAACGACTTTGTTGACTTTACTCCTTTCCTCGCGTCGCAATATTGGCTTAGGGGCGTATGCCCTCTTGTTGCTGCTGGCTCTGCTGAACAATGCCCAGTCGCAGGTCGAACTTGAACGGTTTTCCCCGCCCGCAGTCACTCGCGATAGTACCACGACGTTAAAGGCTGACGGGAAATTCCCGCAGTGGCCTGTCAAGATCGAATGCGATCAAGCCGACGTGTTGGTCGAATGCGCTGAAAAGGCGGGTGAGTTCAAAGTAACTTCGAAAGCAACTGCCATCGGCGTAGCCTGGATACGCTTGCTTGATTCCCAGTCGGCCAGTTCGCTGGTGCCGCTGCTCATCGAATCGACGCCCGTCGTAGCCGAGACTGAACCGAATGAAACCTTGTCGAAAGCCGCAGTGATCTCACTCCCAGTCACCATGGTTGGGAAGCTAGAGAAAAATGGCGATGTCGACATGGTTAAATTATCACTTCATGAAGCAGAACAACTTGTTGCATCGGTGACTGCGCATACATTGCTGTCCTCACCCATGGACGCCGTGCTGCAACTTGTTGACGCTCGAGGGTTGGTAGTCGCTCAAGCCGAGGATAGCATCGGGTTGGATCCGCAGTTGATTTACACAGCGAAACGAGATGGCGATTTCTTTTTGCGGATATTTAGCTTTCCTGAGACCCCCACCGGTACCATTGGCTTCGCAGGCGGAGCTAATTTCACCTATGCAATCCGCCTTACAACGGGACCTTTGCTGGATCATGTACAGCCTTCTTGCGCCTTAGCGGACAGTAAATTGCTGCCGGTCGCTTTTGGTTGGAACATGC
>JANPLP010000490.1:0-1898 GCA_031426595.1 Planctomycetia bacterium
ACGAAAAAACGCAAAAACTTCTCCGATGTTTTCTCGACTGCACGCATTTCATTGATGGCAGATGGGATATCGGAAAGCGACTTTCCGCCCAAACTGGTCGGGTTCACGCCTGAACAATTCGGCAGAGAACGTGTAGCCCGCAAAGGATTAGAACGATTAAAATGGGAGTTAGACCGTTATGAGCCGTTTGCGCTGGCCGTCTACGATGGCCGCACGCCGAATATCAATAGCGTGAACGCACCGCTGCGGATGCCCAGCAACCGCATGAGCGTCGGCGAGCTAGAAGACTCTTGTATCCATATCGGTGGCGATCCATTTTCCGAAGGCCCTAAGGTGACTCCGGGCGTACTTAGTATTCTCGGCTCGATCCAGCATGCTTCGATCCCTGATGACATCGAGGGTCGCCGCAAAGCGTTTGCCGAATGGGTAGCCTGCGAAGATAATCCACTGACGACTCGAGCCATCGCGAATCGTATTTGGATGTGGCATTTTAGCGAGCCACTTGCGGGCAATCCGAATAACTTTGGCAGTACGGGAAAGAAACCAACACATCCTGAATTGCTCGATTGGTTGGCGGCAACCTTCGTAGAACAAGGTTGGTCTTTCAAGGCAATGCATCGCACCATCATGACCAGTGCGGCCTATCGCCGAAGCGCGACGCATCCTGATCTTGAATTGCTTCGCGAGAAAGATCCGCTGGGCTCCAGCTACGCCGTTTTCAAACCGCGTCGACTGAGTGCGGAGGAGCTACGCGATGCAATGCTCGCGGTAACTGGAGAGCTCAATCCGACGCTCGGCGGTATTCCCAATCGACCTGAGATTAATCTTGAAGCGGCATTGCAACCGCGTCAAGTGATGGGCACGTTCGCCGCCGCCTGGACTGCGAATCCGCGACCCGAGCAACGCAATCGACGTTCGATCTATGCGTTGAAATTGCGAGGACTAAGCGACCCGACGATGGAAGTGTTCAATTCGCCAGCCCCCGATTTCTCATGCGAGCGCCGCGAAGTCAGCACCGTGACGCCGCAAGTATTCGCCCTGTTCAACAGTCAGGCCAGTCAGTCGCGTGCATTGGCACTTGCCGCGCGTGCGATCCGGGAAACCGAGAGTGACGATGCTGCCATCCAGCTTTGCTTTGCGCTCGCCTTTGGCCGTGCACCGAAGTCTGACGAACTTGCCACTTGTCTAGATCATTGGCGCGGCGTTGAAGCGATGCTAGGGGATACCGCTCCCGACCGGTTTCAGCCACCGTTGCTAGTACGTCGCGATGCGGTCGAAGAGAACACTGGTGAGAAATTCTCGTTCAACGAGAAGCTGCACGCCTACCATGACTACGTTGCTGACCTTCAGCCTGCCGACGTTCCCGCCCACACTCGCGCCCTGGCCGATGTATGCTTGGCGTTTTTCAACTCGAATGAGTTTGCCTATACTTATTGAAATCAGCTTCGTAGCGGCCCGGCGCAAGCTGTCCGGTTCTTCAAACTTTCAACGAACCGGACGGCTCGCGCCGTGCCGCTACAATAATAATTTGTTATTCCAAGCCATAGATAACGAACCCCCGTCGCTGGAACTTATAGGTAACGGATCTTACTTTTCGCTTTGAGAAATCTATGAAGACATCGTTGTTTGAATCAGTCGATCTAGGTGTAGGCAATGTTTCTATTCGACGAGAATTTATGTACGGTCTTAGCGCTAGCCTGGGCAGCGTTGCGTTGAGCGCATTGCTTGCGGACGAAGCCAAGCAGAATCCGCTCGCGCCGAAGGCTCGCCATTTTACTGAAGCGAAGGCGAAGAATGTTATCTTCCTAATGATGGAAGGCGGACCGTCGCACATCGATACGTTTGACCCAAAGCCGGTGCTTGCCAAGCTGCATCTCAAGGAATTTGTACGCGAAGGT
>JANPLP010000491.1:0-4566 GCA_031426595.1 Planctomycetia bacterium
CGCACCCAGCGGGACGTCCAGCCAATTTTTGCGGAGCACTGCACGCAGTGTCACGGTGTCGACTCCGAGACGCGGGCTGCGGCGTACCGTTTAGATCTCGAAGATGTTGCCCTGCGAGGTGGCGAATCTGGGGAGGTGGCGATTGTTCCCGGAAAGCCGGAGGCGAGTGAGCTGTTTCGACGCATCTCGTCTCAGGATCCTGAAACGATGATGCCTCCACCCGAGCACAACAAAGCACTGTCTGCAGCCCAGATTGAAACGTTGCGAAAATGGATAGCTGAAGGTGCCAAGTTCGAAAAGCATTGGGCATTCACAACCCCAGAGAAAGCGATTTTGGTTAACACTGTCGACGCCAATCCGATCGACCTGTTTGTGGCGAACAAACTGGCAACGTTAGGACTGAATCGATCCGCGCGAGCAAGTTCGGCGACGCTCTGTCGAAGAATCTACTTGGATCTCATCGGCTTGCCTCCGTCGCCTAAGGAGTTGGTTGAGTTTGAAACGGAGGGACTTGAAGCGACGATCGACAAACTGCTGAACAGTGAACGCTTCGGGGAAAAGTGGGCTCGCCATTGGCTCGACGCGGCTCGTTACTCGGACACAAACGGCTATGAAAAAGACCTCAAGCGCGAGCAGTGGAAGTGGCGAGACTGGGTGATCGATGCCCTCAACCGCGACATGCCCTACGATCAATTTGTGGTGGAACAGATAGCTGGAGATCTGCTTCCAGGTGCGACTCAGTCACAGTTAATCGCCACGGGTTTTCTTCGCAACAGCATGGTGAATGAAGAAGGGGCGATTATCCCAGAGCAGTTTCGGATGTCTGAGACGTTTGACCGCATGGATTGTATCGGTAAATCGATTCTTGGCCTTTCGACACAGTGCGCTCAGTGTCACTCCCATAAATTTGATCCGCTGACTCATGATGAATACTACGGCATGTTTGCTTACTTGAACGATTCCTACGAAGCTCAGTCGTGGGTTTACACGGAGCAGCAGTTGGGACAGATCGCTGCTATCCAGGCAAAGATCGTGGCGGCTGAGCAGCGTATTCGGGAGACTCGTCCCGCATGGTCGACTGAGCTGGCTGATTGGGCAAAGCAAATTGCAGACTCCCAAACGCAGGTTGCTTGGGAGCCGCTGAAAATGATCGAACTGGGGAGCATTAGTGGCTTGAACCATCCGACCCAGGAAAAAGATCAGTCGATCTTGATGAAGGGGCATTCGAGCGGCGATGTGTTCTTCATTTCGGATGCACGATTGCAAGGCGCGACCGGCTTGCGACTGGAGGCCTTGAATCATCGCGACCTACCCTTCAACGGACCCGGGCGCAGTGGGCTGGGTACATGGGTCATCCATGAGTTGGAAGTGTTCGTAAGTTTGCCGGGATCCAGCGACTGGACGAAGCAGAACTTGGTCAGTGCAACGGCAGATTTTTCTGAAGCGGAACAAAAAGATGCGGACGGAAAGAACGGCACCGGGCCGGTAGCTTTTCTGATCGATGGCAAGGATCCGTTCAAATGGAAAGCCGATCGTGGAATCGGCCGGCGCAATCAACCGTCGGTGGCGGTGGTTCAATTTGAAAAACCGCTCGAGTTCGCGGAGGGCTCGCGTATCAAAGTCGTTTTACGAATGGGAGAAATGCTAGGTTGTTGTCGAGTAAGTCTGACTCGTGCTCCCACCCCCACTGCCCTGCCCCACGCCCATGCGGCCGTTCAAGCGGCTTTGATTCCTGCGGACCAGCGGACTGCGGAACAAGCCGCTGTTCTCTTCGAGGCTTGGCGATTGAGTGTCACCGATTTGAAGTCCATGAACGAAGAGATCGACGCGCTAGTAAAAAGCCTGCCGCAGGCACCGACCTCGATCTTGCATTTAACGCAGCGGGAATCGGCCAACCATCGCGCGACTCACTTGCTCGATCGCGGCGCATGGGATAAGCCGCTGGATGTTGTCCAGCCGCATGTGCCAGCGGCTTTGCATCCGTTTCCCGTGGATGCACCCAACAACCGGCTTGGGTTTGCACGCTGGTTAGCCGATCGCCAATCGCCGCTGACCGCTCGTGTTGCGGTTAATCGAATTTGGCAAGTCATCTTTGGTGTGGGGTTGGTTGAAACTTCGGAAGACTTTGGGACACGCGCTGCGGTCCCAGAGTATCGCGAGATGCTGGACTGGTTGGCTGTCGATTTTGTGGAACATGGTTGGAGGCAAAAGCAAATCGTTCGAAAAATCTTGACGAGTGAAACGTATCAGCAGTCGTCGCAAGTCACGCCGACCTTGCTGGAGCGAGATCCCAAGAATGTATGGTTGGCTCGCGGACCTCGCTTTCGCGCCGATGCGGAAGTCATTCGAGACGTCGCGCTGTCAGCCGCAGGATTGATAACGCACAAGATCGGTGGGCCCAGTGTCATTCCGCCCGTTCCGCAAAATGTGCTCGATTACAACTACGTCTACCCGGACTATTGGAAGCCCGCTGAAGGTGCCGAACGGTATCGGCGGGCCGTTTATGGGTTTCGCAAACGATCGATGCCAGATCCCGTCATGTCGACTTTTGATGCGCCGAACGCCGACCTCCCCTGTGCACGCCGCGTTCGTTCCAACACTCCGCTCGCGGCTCTAGCGGGTATGAATGAGCCGATTTTTGTTGAGGCCGCTCGGGCTCTGGCGTTGCGAGTGCTCAATGAATCGGCGTCGAGCGATAGTGAGCGCTGCGACTATGCGTTTCAGCTTTGTACGGGGCGCGAACCCAGTGTGGCTGAGCGAGACGAAGTGCTCAAGCTGCTGGAAAAGCAACGCAAACGTTTGGCAGAAGGTTGGATGAATGCGAAAGAAGTTGCGACCGGTGACGCGGCGAATAGTCCTGCGCTCCCGGCTCATGCAACGCCACAAGATGCGGCCGCTTGGACCTTGGTGTCGCGGGTGATGTTGAACTTAGATGAAACGATTTCCAAGAACTAAAGAGCAGAACATGCAAAACGCAATACTTGACGCACAATCACTGCTGATGCGTCGCCGATGGTTTCTTGGTCAATGCGGTATGGGTTTGGCGGGGATGGCTGCCAGTAGCTTGAGAGCCGACGAAGCGACTCAGAAATCGACTGCCGCGACGAATCCGTTGGCGGCGAAGCAACCGCATTTTCCAGGCAAAGCCAAGCGAGTTGTGTATCTATTCCAAGCCGGCGCGCCAAGTCAACTTGAGCTGTTCGACAACAAGCCGGCGCTCACAAAGTTGAGTGGACAACTTCCGCCGGCTGAGTTGCTCAAAGGCTACCGCGCTGCTTTCATCAACCCGAACTCAGCCTTACTCGGTACCAAGTTCAAGTTCCAGCAGCACGGCCAAGCAGGAATCGAGTTGAGCGAAGTACTGCCGTACACGGCCAAGATTGCTGACGAGATATGTTTGGTTCGATCGATGCAGACCGATGCCGTCAATCACGCACCGGGGCAGATGTTGATGAATACTGGGTCCGAGCAATTTGGCCGCCCGAGTATCGGTTCATGGACCCTGTATGGACTGGGGAGCGAAGCGGCCGATCTGCCTGGGTTCGTGGTTCTAACGAGCGCTAAGGGGACCAGCGGCGGTGCGAGCAATTATGGCTGTGGTTTTTTGCCGACCATGTATGCGGGCACACCTTTTCGCAGTGCCGGCGATCCCGTTCTGTATCTCTCCAATCCCAAAGGGATCGATCAGGAGGCTCAACGGACGAGCCTCGATTCGCTGAACCGCTTGAATGAACTTGCCTTGCAGGAAGTTGGTGACCCAGAGATTGCAGCTCGTATTCAAAGTTACGAGATGGCTTACCGTTTACAGACGAGTGCACCCGAGCTGATGGACCTGAGCAAAGAGGGGCAGGAGTCGCTGGACCGTTACGGAATTAAAGATGCGAAACAGCCGAGCTTTGCAAGAAATTGTCTGCTTGCGAGGCGTTTGCTCGAACGTGGTGTTCGATTTGTGCAGTTGTTTCACGAAGCCTGGGATCAGCACGGAGGACTGACCGCGGGTGTACGACAGAATGCGCTGGACACCGACCAAGCCAGTGCGGCTTTGGTTATGGATCTCAAGAATCGCGGTTTACTCGAAGACACGATTGTCATTTGGGGCGGCGAGTTCGGTCGGACGCCGATGGTCCAAGGTGGCAACGATGGTCGCGACCATCACAACCGTAGCTTCAGCATTTGGATGGCTGGTGGCGGATTGAAACGCGGCTATGTGCATGGGACGACTGATGAATTGGGATTCAATGTAGCGGAGCATCCGGTGCATGTGCATGATTTGAATGCAACGCTGATGCATTTGCTGGGATTCGATCACACACGGTTGACTTACCGCGTGCAAGGCCGCGACTATCGATTGACCGACGTTCACGGCAATGTGGTGCACGATCTATTGGGTTGATGAATGGGAGTAGACGTAGGGTGGGTTGAGGAACGAAACCCACCGCGCAGCTCAATCCTCCGCCAAGTGGACGTAGGGTGGGTTGAGGTACGAAAACCACCGCTCAGCCCAATCAAGAGAAGGTTAGGATAGGGTCTCGGAGATATGTGGGTTTCTAAGAAGATGGTTGGTTT
>JANPLP010000492.1:0-3227 GCA_031426595.1 Planctomycetia bacterium
ATTACTTTTTGTCCGTCAAGTGGCTCAAACGCCCCGATTTCAGTTGGTATTTTGCCGGCGCAGTCCTGATCGCCTCCAGCCTCGGCCTAATCGCTCTTCGAAACAAGTTTCGACCAGATGAAGTCCGCATCAACTCCGTCCAAATTGTGGATGTCGATACAACCTCGAAACATGCCACCGGCCATCTGTGGAGCCACGTGTATAGCAGCCAAGCCCGCCAAGCCGACCTTAGCATACAAACAAATGCACCGGAGCCTGACATTGCCTTGGACTGGCAAGGACTTCCCGGCCGCGGCCTCGGTGGCCTGATGTCGCAGCTCAACACCGATCTCGGCATGCCCAATTATGTGATTAAACACGATCCTTCAGTCATCGCTCAAGTCGGCATTCCCAACTCGGGGACAAAATGCATCACCGCCACTTGGCATCAAGCCATCGAACTCAACGGCCAAGCCAACTTAAAAGAGATTTCCGGCATCGATCAACTGGAAGGCGAGATCGTCAACCCACTTCCAGTCGACCTCAAAGATTGCATGCTGATCTACCATCACTGGTACTACAGCATGCCCAGCCGCATTCCGCCAGGCGAAACCATTCGGGTTTCCTTTGAAACTATCCCCAAAGATCTTCCACGTCGCCTCAACGGTCGCCGCGTTGTTCAAGGCAGCGAGCAGATCACCCCTTGGAACCCCGCCGACCGGAACAACATGCCACGACTGCTCGAGATGCTGATGTTCTACAAAGCCGCGTCGGGCCCGACTTACACCACACTCATGCATCGCTACCAACCTCAACTCGACTTTAGTAATCTGCTCATGTTAAATCGCGCCATCCTAATTGGTCGTATCGACGAACCTGTGGCCCGCGTTCAAGTCAGCGGCGACTCAAGCACGCCAACCGCCATACAAGATCTAGACCAAACTTGGGTCCGCTTGGTTTTTCCAGTTGAACAAAACCAAAGCAAGTGAACACACGATTGAAAGCCGATAAGCTGTGATCAAGACGACCAACTTAACGAAGAAATACGGCGACATGTTCGCCATCCGGAATATCGACTTGGAACTCGAGCAAGGGGACCTGTTCGGCTTTATCGGCCCAAACGGCGCGGGCAAAACCACCACCATGCGCATCATCGCAACGCTGCTCACTCCAACCTACGGCGAAGCCTACGTATGCGGTAATTCAATTTACACCGACCCGACAGAGATCCGCCGCCTCGTTGGCTACATGCCCGACTTCTTTGGCGTCTACGATGACATGACCGTCATCGAATACCTCGAATTTTTCGCCGCTGCCTACCGCATCAATGGACCCCAGCGACGCAAACGTTGCGACGAAATGCTCGAGATCGTAGACCTCGATTTCAAACGCGACGCTTACGCCAACACCCTCTCACGCGGACAAACACAACGACTCGGGCTCGCCCGCGTCCTCTTGCACGACCCCGCCGTCCTGCTGCTCGATGAACCCCTCAGCGGCCTCGACCCGCGCGCTCGAATCGAGATGCGCAACCTGCTCCGCAAGCTCGGCGAAATGGGCAAGACAATCATCGTCAGCAGCCACATCCTCCCCGAACTCGCCGACATCTGCAACAAAGTCGGCATCATCAATCGCGGCGAAATGGGCTTCAACTCATCGATTACCGACCTCATCAAAACCGTCCGCCCCCAAACCCTCCTCCAAATCGAAATCTCACCCGCCGAAAATCTCAGCCAAGCCGCTAAGTTGCTCGAGCAACACGCACTCGTCGAACGCGTTGACGATGAAAAAGGTGTCCTCCAAGTCACACTCGTCGAAGGCAACCACGACTACAGCGTCCTCACCGCAGAGCTTATCGCCGCCGGTTTCCGCTTCAAACGCTTCGCCGAAAAAGAAACCAACCTCGAGTCCGCCTTCATGGCCCTCACCCGCGTCACCGGCACCAAAATGTAAATCACGCCAACACCTCCACGAACACATTCACTCCCGTCCAATTTCCCCCACCCTCTCACCACCACTCACTTCTTCATCGCCGGGCACATAAAACAACGCCATATCTGCAAACGGCCAACTCTCCGCCTTCGCTAACCGGAAGTACATGTTCTGCTGATGAGTCAACTGCTCAGCCGACATCAAATACCAGCCCGCTTGTGGAACCATTGCAGCCCCTTCTCCACCCTCGTTCCCCCAGCGAATCTCAGTCGTAACGCCCACCAAATCCGCAACCAGACGCGATGGCCCACCAAGCCCAGAGACAAACACAACCGTCAATGGCCGCGTCTCTGGATGCGATCGCGCCCACTCAGCCATCCGAAACGTACTCTGCCCCCAATCTACGTTGCTCAAACTCAAATGCCGCCACCCGTTCTCCGGACCACCCGCCAAAAAATTGAAGTGCGTATGAGCTAGCCCCACATGCGTCGCATGAAAAACAACGGTCCCCATCAAACATAAACCCACGAGCCCCGCTGCCACCCGCCCCGGCAAAACCGTTACACTCCTCGCCGCCAAAATGTAAAGAAACCCAAACGATGGCAGCACATAACGCAAGTGATGCGTGAACCCCGTCTGACTGCTCACTTGCGCCACAAACAACGCACCCACCAACGGAACCAACCACTCACCTCGAACCGATTTCCGTTTGATGAGACCGCTTAGCATTACACCGCTTCCGATCGCCATCAAAGCCAAATAGCCGATCGGAAACTTCACCGCTATCGCGACCAAGTAAAAGTACCACCAGCCGCGATGCTTCCACTCACCAAGCAAATAACAAGGATACCCCTGCTCAAATTCCCACCTCAGATAATCCAACCCCTGCAACATCTCTGCAGGGATCGCCAGCGGCACCACTCCCAGCCACTCTCCCCGGAAACGATTCCCTGTCGCGAAACGAGACTCATGCTCCCCACCCATCGCCTCGCTCAAGAATTCGAAATCACCTAACCGCTTTCCCGTCCCCTCAAAACCATACACCAAGTTGATGATCAGCACCGTCACCAATAACGCGCCGCTCAAGTTCAACATCCTTCGCCACACATAATGCCCACGACTGGCCCCATTCGTAGCTGTGCGCAAACACACATCATGCAACAACGTCACGCATGGAAACAGAACAAACAAAAACAACCACGAGAACTTGCACAGCGTCGCCAAAGCTAACCCAAAGCCAACTTCCCAGGGAACCTCAACCTTCTCTGAATACAGCCATCTCCAAAACCAGTAACAAGCGAACAACCCCGTCGCAG
>JANPLP010000493.1:0-4565 GCA_031426595.1 Planctomycetia bacterium
CTGGCCGTTGGTCACCAGCCTGTTCTTCGGCACCGGTGGTTTTGTGCGGCTTGTTTGGGCGGACATTTTTGATAGACTTGGGCCCTGTCAGAGCAACAACCGATGTGATTGCTTGAATTAGCTGCATTGAGCAACCGCAATTCAAAAGCTTGATTGCATGCTTGGTGCGGTCAACGTTTAATCCAGATCTATGCCCCGCGTAATCTGCATCTGTAAGACGACGACGGATGGGTGGCCGAGTGGTTTAAGGCACCGGTTTTGAAAACCGGCGTACGAGCGATCGTACCGTGGGTTCAAATCCCTCCCCATCCGCTGTTTTCTCTTTCGCTTTTTGGCGATTTCACGCATGACGGTTTGAATCTCGTGTCCTGTCTCTGCGGATCGACCATGGCAGAGACTCCAGGGGGCTCTTGCAGGGCGAAGCAAACGCGGCCGCGTTCGGCTAAAATCAGCGATACGCGTGGTCTTGGCGGAGTTCATTGGTAACTGTGCGGTCATGAATGCGTGGCTAGTCTTCCGCTTTCCGAAAGAGAGATTCCGATGAAAGTCAGTTGCATGGGTGTAGTTTCGCAAACAATTTGGCTGATAGGTGTGGCTGCAATAACTGTGGCTGCGATGAACTCTTGTGAGGCTCAGCAGAATGTGCCCGAGGGTTTCACGGCTCTGTTCAATGGCAAGGATCTATCGGGTTGGTATGGCTGGGGGACTCAGGACCCAAACGACTTGTGGTCGAAGTCGGCTGAAGAGCAAGCGAAGTACAAAAAAGAGTCGACCGAAGGTGGCTTGCTGGACAAGAAAGGGAGTCCAAATAACGAGCACATCAACGCGCACTGGAGCGTTCAAAACGGCGAGTTGGTCAATGACGGCCACGGGCTTTATTTAACGACCGATAAAGACTACGGCGACTTTGAATTGATGGTCGAGTACAAAGCGTTGCCGAAGGGGGACAGCGGGGTTTATCTGCGCGGGACTCCTCAAGTTCAGATTTGGGATCCAGCCGAACCGGATCCAAGTGGGCTGGGCCGAGCGCTCGGTTCGGGTGGGTTATGGAACAACCGCAAAGGCGCACCCGGCAAAGACCCGCTGAAGAAAATGGACAAGCCGTTGGGGGAATGGAATAGCTTGAAGATCACCATGGTTGGCGAGTGTGTCACGGTGATGCTGAATGGCGAAGTAGTCGTCGACCACGCGCCGCTGGAGAATTACTTTGCAAACGCGAAGAGCGGCTACTTGGCATTTGCGAAGCCTGATGCGGCCAAGAAAGAGGGTGAGGCGCCGAAGATGCCTAACGGCTACATGCGCGATCCGGTGTATCCGAAGGGTCCTATTCAGTTGCAAACTCATGGGAGCGAGATTCGTTGGCGGAATGTGTTCCTTCGGGAGATCTCGGCGGCAGAAGCCACTAAGTTGCTGGCGTCGCGCGATAGCGACGGCTTTGTCGAGTTGATCAACGGCAAGGATCTCAGCGGTTGGAAGGGAGCGGTCGATAGTTACGAAGTGAAAGATGGCGCAGTAGTCTGCAAGCCAGGCAAAGGGGGCGATCTGCTGACAGAGGATGAGTACGAGAGTTTTGTGTTGCGCTGCGAGTTCCAACTGCCGCCGGGTGGCAATAACGGAATCGCGCTGCGCACGCCGCTCGGTGGTCACTCCTCCAGCGATGGACTTGAATTGCAAGTGATCGATAGCGATGGATACAACGCCAAGCATCCCGGTGCACCGCTGCTTCCGTATCAATACCACGGCTCGCTGTATCACTGTGTCGGAGCCAAGCATGGTTACCTGCGACCAGTGGGCGAGTGGAACTATCAAGAAGTCGAAGTGCGCGGCCAGAAGATCAAAGTTACGCTGAACGGAACCAAGATTCTGGATGTCGACATGGATTCGTTTGATCGCTCGCAGATCGAGCATCCACCCAAGGGGCTCGACAATCGCAAGGGCCACATTGGCTTTGCCGGACACAGTGATCCGGTCGCTTATCGCAGCTTCAAGGTGAAGAAGCTTTAAACGTCTCAGTGGCTGAGGGGGAGCTTTTGCGGCCTTTTTCCGTTGCAAGCAACGCCCAGAATGATTAAGCACTCCTTCATCGCCTGCGGTGGCAGGAGTGCTGTGGTGGCGAGGCTCGAAGCGACTTGGGCGATGTCGACTGCGTCACGCGTGCTCCATTAAACCTGGTTGCGAGCGGTTCTGAACGGTTCCCGAGCACGTCTGGCTGTGAAAAGGTGTTCAGTGTGCCTATAATTTGCAACCTCGCGAAGCTCTGCGGTTTGGCGAGCTGCAATTAGAAATTGACGAGTCGCGGCTGAGCACATCGGTCGGGCTTTGAGCAATTTAGATCTTATTTGGAAAGTTAGGGTTTCAATGGCTGAAGTTGAGCGCACGGTGATAATTGGGAGTGGTCCGGCTGGATGGTCTGCGGCGATTTATGCGGCGCGTGCGAACTTGAAGCCGCTGCTGTTCGAAGGAACGGCTAAGCCCGAGATGATTCCGCTGGGGCAGTTGGCATTTACAACTGAAGTCGAAAACTACGCGGGCTTTCCGGCAGGCAACATTCGAGCCTTTATTGAGAGCGCGGTCGACAAGGATCGCCACTACAATTTGCCACCTGCCCCCAAAGGCCACGAGAAGGATGGCCAACCGTTTTATGCCGTTCAAGGCGTGGAATTGATGGAGTTGATGAAGCAGCAAGCGTTGAACTTCGGCACTCGCGTCGTCGGTGATGATGTGGTCGATGTCGATTTCTCAAGCAAACCGTACAAGGTCATTCCAGCTATGGGTGAACCTGTCTTAGCTCATACCGTGATCATCGCTACCGGAGCTCGTGCGAATTACCTCGGCTTGCCCTCTGAAGAGATGTATAAGAATAAAGGGGTCAGCGCATGTGCCGTGTGCGATGGAGCGCTGCCTATCTATCGCCGCAAACCACTCGCAGTGATCGGCGGCGGTGATACAGCGGTCGAAGAGGCCAGCTATCTGGCGAACTTAGACGGTGCCGACAAAATCTACCTTATCCATCGCCGTGGTGAATTGCGAGCTTCGCAAGTGATGCGAGATCGAGCTCAGAATCATCCGAAAATTGAATTGGTTTGGAACAGTGTCGTCGACGAGGTGCTGGGCGATGGGCAAAAGGTAACCGGTCTGAAGCTGAAAAGTACTGAAGACGGTTCTCACCGTGAACTCGCGGTCAGCGGCATGTTCGTGGCCATTGGTCACACGCCCAACACGACGTTCCTCAAAGGCAAGCTCACGATGAATGCAAGCGGTTATATTCAGTGGACCGAAGCGTTTCGAACGAAGACGAGTGTTGAAGGTGTCTTTGCGGCGGGTGATGTGGCCGACGATTATTACCGCCAAGCGATCACTTCTTCTGGCACCGGATGCATGGCGGCGCTCGACGCCGAACGTTACCTAGCAGAGAAGGTGCATTAATGAGTTCTTCAGTAACTAGCAGCAGCCCGCACGGCGATTGGTTGACGGTCAAACAGGCTCAAGATCCAGCCCATATCGGTCGCGAGATCGAAGTCCGCGGCTGGGTTCGCACCCGCCGCGATAGCAAAGGTGGCTTTAGCTTCATCGAAGTCAACGATGGAAGCTGCTTGAGCAACCTTCAAGTCATTGCAGATAGCTTACTGTCGAACTATGCGACTGAGATCACTTCATTGCCCGTCGGTAGCAGCCTGATCGCGCGCGGTCTGCTGAAAAAGAGCGAAGGACAAGGTCAAGCAACCGAACTGGCGGCTACCAGCGTGCGTGTGATCGGTTTAGCCGATGCGAACGATTACCCGCTGCAGAAGAAACGTCACACGTTCGAAAAACTACGCGAGTGGGCTCACCTCCGAGCTCGCACGAACTCATTCGGGGCAGTTGCTCGCGTTCGCAATCGCCTTGCAACAAGTGTGCATGAGTTCTTTCAGAGCGAAGGATTCTATTATCTGAACACTCCGATCATTACGGCCAGCGATTGCGAGGGAGCTGGGCAGATGTTTCGCGTTACGTCGCTGCCGCTCGATCGCTTGCCCATGAAAGATGGCAAGGTCGATTACAGCCGCGACTTTTTCGGGAAGTCCACTTTTTTGACGGTGTCAGGACAACTCGAAGCAGAAACATACGCGACGGCGCTCGGCCGAGTATACACGTTTGGACCGACTTTCCGCGCTGAGAATAGCAACACCAGTCGTCACTTGGCTGAGTTCTGGATGATCGAGCCCGAGGCGGCCTTCTTCGAGCTGCCCGATAACATGGCTTTGGCCGAACGTTTCATCAAGCGACTGCTCGGCGATGTGCTCAACCATTGCTCAGAAGATATGGCGTTCTTCGAGGAACGCGTCCAGCCTGGAACGATCGCCGCGCTGCAGCACGTGCTTGAGAAGCCGTTCCAACACATGACTTATACCGAAGCGGTCGATATCCTCACGAAGAGCGGCCAGAAGTTTGATTATGCAGTGACGTGGGGTTGCGATTTGCAAGCTGAGCACGAACGTTTTCTCACGGAAAAACATGTTGGCGGGCCGCTCGTTCTTTACAACTATCCCAAGTCCATCAAGCCGTTCTACATGAAGTGCAACGAC
>JANPLP010000494.1:0-2003 GCA_031426595.1 Planctomycetia bacterium
GCGCAGAACCGAACTTGACGCCGATCTTGGACATGGTGTTCCAGTTGATCACCTTCTTCATGTTGGTGATCAACTTCCGCGCGACCGACTTCAATAAAGAAGTGGAATTGCCGGTCGTGGGCTCAGCCGCGCCGGCGGACGAGGAATTGCAAGGCAATATGTTGGTCTTGAACTTGACGATCGACGGAACTGTGATAGCGCGTGGCAAGCCTCAACTATCGCTGAAAAACTTTTTGGTCAACGAAATGAAGGGCTTCGAGATTATGTCGAAGTCCGACGGTGGTGAACCGCCGGAGGTGACGGTGGTGGTTCGGGCTGATCGCGAACTGACGTTCCGCGTCCTCAACAGTGTCATGGATACTTGCAAGTCCGTCGGTTATTCGCAGTTTGTGTTTGTGGTCATGCGTGCCAAAGCCGATCAGCCAGCGGGGCCACAATAATGCGACGTCGAGATCGCCGAAATCGGAAAAACAAACGCGGGCACGATGATGTGGAATTGAACGTCGCGGCCATGTTGGATATGGCGTTTCAGTTGCTCGCGTTCTTCATTTTGACTTTTAGGCCGTCGCCCGTCGAATCGCAAATTATGATGCGACTGCCTGCTGATAAACCTGTGACTCAGGCGCCCAGCAATCAAGTCGATTCGCAGACTCCGATCGAAGATGAGGGCTTGGTAATTTCTGTTTCCATCTATTCGACACCAGATGGCGATATCGACAAACTGCAGATTGGTGAACGTATCCTGACGGCGCCGAGTGTGGCTGAGTTGCTCGCTGTGTTTCGATCGGAACTTGCGAACATGGTCCAGTTGGGTTGCGACACGATCACCGTGCGTGTTGGTGAGGACTTGCGTTACGAGCGGTTGATGCAAGTGGTCGACATTTGTGGCAAGCAGGAATTACCGTCCGGTGAGCGATTGTCAAAAGTCTCAATCGTTCCGCTGAAATCAAACTAGCTTTCGGAACGGAGTGAGCATCATGCGGCGTTTTGCCCGGCGGAGTCCGAAACCGTATAAGAGCCCGCGCTTGTTCACGATGTGCGCGCTGTTGGTCTGCTTGTTTTTGATGATGAACAGCTTGCGAAGTTTTCGCGGTCCAGGTGAGAACGCTCAACGCATCCTCTCCAATCTCGACGAGTCATTGCAGCAAGTCACCGATTCGTCAGATGACCAAGTCGCCCAGCCCCCAGCGTCTGAAGAACAAACCTCGCCCCGGGATGTTCCACCTAACGAAAAAGCAGCTAGCGAGACAGTCATCGACCAAGGTGACAGCGGAGTCCAATCTTTAGAGGACCCATCCAACGTTAACGACCAATCCAACGTTAGCGATGAGGCGAATTTGAACCTGCGCGAGGACTTGTTTCTGCAAGACCAATTGGGTTTAGTTCAGGATGGAACCCTTACGCTTCAGAAACTGGAAATGCCTTCTTACTGGCGTATCTTAAGTGTCGTGAAGCAAGCGAGTTTCCAAACATTGTTCCAAAAAGCGGACTCGAAAGTTCGCTTCAACGAGCTGTATTCTTCGGCTGCAAAAAATCGAGCTCGACTCGTATCGCTTAATATCAACGTCCGCCGTATTACGCGCTACGCCACAGAGGACAATCCTGCGGACATCGAAGAGCTGTTTGAAGTATGGGGCTGGAGCGAGTCATCGAAGGCTTGGCTGTACGTTTTTGTTACACCCGAATTGCCACCCGGCTTGAATGCCGATTCACCCGTCAATCAAAACGTCAAGTTCGCGGGGTACTTTTACAAACTGCAGGGTTATCATCCTGGCGCTGCGAAGCCGGACTCGAAACCGCAGTTGTCGCCGCTGCTGATCGGTAAGTTCGAGCTGGCAGGTGCGCCCAATAAACTTGCCGTGAATCAGGTTGCGCCATTCGAATGGATTGCGGGCGCAATTATTTTATTCGTAGGGGTGATTTTGATCGCTTTGCGAATTTTCGTGTTCAAAACAAAGACTCCGAGAGTCGTTCGACCAAGCTTGCCCGCGAATTTCGGTAAC
>JANPLP010000495.1:0-1645 GCA_031426595.1 Planctomycetia bacterium
CGGTGGTATCGTGGCGGCTAGCGATCCGAAGTTTGAGGAGCAAGAGACGTGGCACAAGGCTGAAGGTGTGTTGCGCGCGGTCGACTCGCTTCCATGACCGACTTGACGATCGCTCCTAGATAGTAGAGGGCTCCGAGAATCTCTTGAGATAGGTGGATTCCATGAAACTTCTTGCGATCGCAGGCTTGTTTGTGACGCTGCAGGTTGTGAGCGCGGCAGAACCTTTGCTTGAGAAAGTCGAAGTGTTTCCAGCGGGCATGGATGGAATAGCCTTGTATCGCATTCCCGGTATGGTGGTCACACCGAAAGGCACGGTGCTGGCCTATTGTGAAGCTCGCCGTGACAGTCGCGCGGATTGGGGCGAAATCGAAGTGCATCTGCGGCGTTCGACGGATGGCGGCAGGACTTGGATGCCGTCACAGCATATCGCGCATCGATCTGTTCGCATCGAGGGGAATCCACGCAAAACAACGGGTGGCGAGACCGAGCAAACTGTTAATAATCCTGTGGCGATCGTGGATCGAACTACGGGCGCTGTGGAGTTTCTGTACTGCGTCAATTACGCCAGATGTTTCTCGATGCGCAGCACCGACGAAGGATTGACGTGGAGCGCGCCGTTAGAGATCACTGATGTATTCGAACCGTTTCGCGCAAAGTATCCGTGGAAAGTAATCGCGACGGGTCCGGGCCACGGAATACAACTGAGCAGCGGGCGATTGGTAGTGCCGATTTGGTTGGCTTATGGAAACACCGGTGATCATGCGCCGTCCGCAGCGGCGACTATTTATAGCGATGATCATGGCAAGTCATGGCGAGCGGGTGAGATTGCGGTGCCTGATGAAGGTGAGTTTGGTGACCCAAATGAAACGATGATCACTGAGCTATCCGATGGTCGCATTATGTTGGTCACTCGCAGTGTCTCCAAGCCCAGTCGAAAATTGATTACCACCAGCGCCGATGGTGCAACGGGTTGGAGCACGCCTGAGTTTCATGAGCAATTGTGGGAACCGATTTGCATGGCGAGTATCGTGTCGCATCCATCGAAGAGTGGAACGTTGATCTTTTCGAATCCACACAGTTTGGGACGCGACAAAGAAGGTAAAGAAATTCCCGCTGGTCGCGGCAAACGACAGAACCTAACGATCAAGCTCAGCCGAGATGACGGGAAGACTTGGCCCATCAACAAAGTCTTAGAATCCGGCCCGAGTGCTTACTCGGACTTGGCAGTGCTGCCAGATGGTACAATCGTTTGTCTCTACGAAGGAGACAACACCATCCGCTGTGCCCGATTCAATCTGGATTGGCTATCAGCCCCTGCCCCCTGATCCTGCTCTCTGGTCCTGCCCGCCGCTCTAATCCTACCAATACTTCACCCCATTCACTTCGAGTACATCATGAAGAGAATCGCCTCATTTTCGCTTTTGATCGTTTTCATAACTTCCCAACTTGCGCTTCATGCTGCCGATCCGAAACCGCCTAAAGGTTTTCGTACTCTGTTCAACGGCAATGATCTTACTGGATGGTATGGCCTAAATCCGCAGGCGTCTGAAAAACTGACTGGCGAAAAGAAGGAAGCCAATCTCAAACAACAACGTGATGAGTTTGCAAAACATTGGAAAGTAGAAGGCGGCGAGCTGGTGAACGT
>JANPLP010000496.1:0-2335 GCA_031426595.1 Planctomycetia bacterium
GCCAAGAGTGCCTTTGAAGCGGCCCGTTGCAGCGAGGTTTTAATCGAAAATCTGAAAGGTGAAGGGCGCGATAAAGTAGTCAATGCGACGAAAGAGTTCTATCAGTTTATTGTAAGCCGACACCCGGCTCATGCTTTGTCCGCACAAGCTCAGTCGCGGCTGGGTGAATTATCGAAGCTTCGGTAGGGATGGTGTACAACCAACTGTGGTGTTTCAGTGGTTGGTATTTGAGTCAAGTCAAAGTTGGTTGTGGTGTAACACATTTCGTTTGCCTAGTAAGTAGGTGTTGCTTAAGCTAATTAAGTCGCGATCAAGGTTCCTTCTCAGTAAAGCTTGGATATGCCATCGCTCCGTGGTCGCTATCTGTTCATTGTCAGTTGCTGCATGCTTGTTGTTATGATCTGCATTTCGGTTGTGGCGGTCGCGCAGCAAGAAGGAAGTTCGCTCAGCGAGGAAGAGTTTCAACGCTTAGCCAGTCAAGCGGCGGCTGCGCCTGCGAAACCAGAACCCAATGCGGGGTTGAATGACGACCTGAGCATTCTTAGCTTGATCATCAAAGGTGGCGTGCTGATGATCCCGCTTGGTGTGCTGAGTTTGATTGTGGTGGCCATGACCTTGGACCGCTTTTTTGCGCTTCGGCGAGAGCGAGTTTTTCCTGGTCGCATACGTCGAGCGTTGGATTTGATGCTAGAGTCGGGCAAGCCGATTGAACCGCAGGAAGTTTATCAGCTTTCGTTGCGGTATCCCTCAGCCGCTGGTCGAGTGCTGGAAGGGATGCTTCAGAAAGTGGGAAGGCCGATCGTCGAGTTGGAGAGCGCGACCGCGGAGGCTTGTCAGCGAGAAGCGGATCGCATGTACCACAATGTGCGATGGCTGAGTTTGGCTACGACGGTAGCGCCTTTGATGGGATTGCTCGGGACGGTATGGGGTATGATTATCGCGTTTTACAACACGACGCACCTGGGAACTGGTAAGAACAAATCCGAATTTTTAGCGGAAGGGATTTACATTGCTTTCGTCAATACGCTTGGAGGTTTAGCGGTTGCGATTCCCGCGGTCATATTCGCTTATTACTTTGAAGGTCGCATTACGAACTTGATGGGTCGAGTCGAAGAGCAGGTGCGTCGCTTGATACCGCGATTTGAACTATATGAAGGCAAGGTTCGCTACGACTTACAAGTTCAAGGCCTGGTTGCCCGCGAACGAACTCCTGGAACAAGTGTGCGTAGTGCTGAATCTGTTCGTCCCGTTGCACCGCCTCCGCATCCCACGGTTCGCAGCAATTAAGAGGCGACCATGGCAATCAAAATAAATCGTGGGAACGCACTGGTAGCGCTGAATCTAACGGCGCTGATCGATGTGGTGCTGCTATTGCTTATCTACTTTATGGTTGCGTCTCGCTTGAATGAAGAAGAGCGGGCGATGGATATTCCATTGCCGTCTGCGGCCAATGCGATGCCTATGACGGCTGAACCGAACGAGTTGGTGGTGAATATCGACGAAGCGGGCCGTTTCGTAGTGAACAATCAGGAGGTTAAGGCGACTGAGTTAGACAGTTTGATTCAGCGTTCAGTGATTGATAACCCGTTGCGGCCAGCGGTGATTATTCGAGCTGATCGTCGCGTTCCATTGCAAACACCGATCTCGGTTATGGATGTTTGTATCAAGCGGGGCGCGGAGTATTCGCTCTCTATCGCTGATGAGGAACAATAGTGTCATCATCGCCACGATTGTCTGAAATGATTGGCATTGAGTCACGGCGATCAGAAGAAGCTGCGTGGCCGCTCAACGTTGTGTTGATGGCATTGGGAGGCGTCATTGTTTGGGTTGCCTTCAATTTTCTGCAGGCAGATGATCCGCGTTTGCAATACAACCCGTGGTCGTATGTTGTTGTGACTCCAGTCGTGCTCTTGGGTTTGTCGCTGCTGTTGAGAAATTTTACAAGTCGCGGCGTTGAGCGTTCGTTGCAGATCGGATTTCTGCTGAGCCTAATGTTGCATTTGCTGATGTCCTTGAATGCGCGCGACGTGGTCATATTCACACACATGTGGCCTGAAATTTTTGAAGAGTTGGCTGTTGAGCGCAAGATGCTAGAGCGTCAATCGCAACCTGCACCGCGGTATCACAACCTGACCGCTTCTCGTTCCGACAAGCGACCCGATTACTTGCGACATGTTCCGACGACTCACAAGCCGACGGAGGTTCGCGATGCAAGCGAAGACGCGTTGCAATTAGCAGCCTCCATTAAAAATGAGTTGGTAAGTCCTAAGCCTCGCCTTGAGAAAAGTCCGACTCCGCACCTTGTTCCTCGCGAGCAATCGCAGTTACCGCCGCC
>JANPLP010000497.1:0-9680 GCA_031426595.1 Planctomycetia bacterium
ACATTCGAACAACTACAACAGAGCTGCTAGCGCGACCTCGAATACTCGGATACCGAATGACGATCGAGCTTCGCCGCACAGACAGACGCAGCAAACTGACTGGCATCCGCGACCAAAAGAAAAACTACCCCGCATGGATTCGAACCATGAATGAAAGATCCAAAATCTTTAGTGTTACCATTACACCACGGGGTATCGATTTCCTAATCAGCAACTGCGAGAGCAAGCTGCCAATCAGGCGGTCGAACTTTTATCACGCGTCTCGAGTACCGGCAAGGGCAGTCGATCGATAAAGTAAACCTTGTCGATCGCGTGAAGAAGAGAATTTAACTTGATTGTTCCAAATTGACAACCGCGAATGCAAGTCTCTGAAGTTCAAGTGCCAAATCTACGTCCACGATCGATATCCGTTTAGAAGTAGACAAGCTAACAGGAGTAAAGTTCAAAATTCCTGAAATTCCTAGGTTATCGAGCTGCGTTGCGACGTTTTGGGCCTCAGGGGTCGGGACCGCGAGAATCGCCATGCGAGCGTCGAGCTGCGGCAAAATGTCTGCTAGCTGCGAAATATCATGGATCAAAATACCGTCGACTTGCCGCCCTATCTTGCTTGGATCGCTGTCGAAAACGGCTCGGATGACGAATCCCTGCTCGGCAAAACCGCGATAACGCAGGAGAGCCAGCCCAAGGTTGCCGAGTCCGACGATGATGGTACTCCATTGCCCATCAGCACCCAGCGCTTGTTTCAGTGCCTGGACCAAACCGGCGACTTCATAGCCGACGCCGCGTTTGCCAAACTGCCCAAACATCGCGAGGTCGCGGCGAATCTGGGAATCGCTAAGCCCCAGACGTCTGGCCAGCATGACGCTTTTGATGGTGGCCGTGCCGCTACGTTGGAAATGCTGCAATTCGCGTAGGTACAAGCCCAACCGGTTTGCCGTGGCGGGTGGCAACGATGCGGTCCCGACGGCGGGTATCTGAACTGTTTTTTCGACTTCGTCCACTTTTAGCCCCAATGGTGAAAAGCCAATCAGTCACTGTACCAGCAATCTCAGCCTTCGGGTAGAAGCGGCGTGCTGGCGGCGGCCGGCGGTGGAGAGGGGGCCATCAGTTGCGGCTTCCGCAGCGTCTTGGGCAAGTGATTTTTGAAAACACCTGTGGCGAGTTTGGACCATGCGAGCTGGCGGTTTTGCCAAGTAAGCGCCCGCCACGGGGTGGCAAATCCCGATTCGTCCGCCACGCCATCTAGACTCGGGGGAACACAAGGGCGGATGGCTGATCCGGCGAGATACTCGGCCGCTTGTTGTGAGCCAAGTTGGAAGGAATTGGCAGGCTGAGCATTCGGAAAGGCCACGATGCTGGAAGCGTAGAGGGGATGCCACTCGCCGCCGCGAAGTTCGGCAACAGGGACTCCTGCGTGCGCGGCTTCGATCCACTCGCGCGGCAGATCGGCTGAGAAGTAGTGCAATTCTGAGCCTCTGCGCCACAAGTTGAGCGACTGGAACGCGGTAGCTCGCAGCCAAGGTAACTCACTCACGGGGATCTGAACCGGGGAAAACAAAGCGGCTCGGCTGGCTTGCCGCTCCTGTCGGTATTTTGGGTTGGGGTCGGTAAGCGTTATTGCGGTTGCTTCCGGCTCGGATTCCAGCGGGCGTTTCAAAGCGGCAGCGAAGGCTCCGGCGCAGCGGTCCCGATGTGGCCATAGCCGATAGCAACCAGCCTCCTCGCGGCTCTCCCAGGCGGCGAGTTTCGGGTTCGAAAGTGGCAACCAGTTTGGGTTTTCGCTGCGCAGCCAACGGATCATCCCTTCATTTTCGGCTATTGCAAAGGTGCAGGTTGAGTAGACCAACCGCCCACCGGGCTTCACGAGTTGCGAGGCTGCGCGAAGTATCCGCTGCTGGCGCGCCGCGCTGTGCTCGATCTGTTTCGCAGAGAACGCCGCCATAGACTGCTTGCCGCGCGCGAGCATCGACTGGCCGGTACAAGGAGCATCGACCATTACGCAATCAAACGAATCTTGGAAGTGTTCTGCCAACGTTTCCACTTCACAATTAGTGACCATGTAATTTGAGTGTCCGGACCTAGCCAGCGACAACTCGAGCAGTTCAAGTCTGGATCGAATGACTTCATTGGCTACGACAGTACCGCAGCCCGCAAGTTGCTCGACCAGTCCTGATGATTTACCTCCAGGCGCCGCACATGTATCGCATACTGCCTGCCCCGGTTGTGCATCGCAGAGTGCTAGCGCCAACATTGAGCCTGCGTCTTGGACGTAGTAATCGCCGGCAGCATAATTCAGAAAAGCTCCTGGACGACACTGGCTATCGACTAACCAATAGCCCCGATTGAACCAAGGAACTGGCTGCGCTTCAAAAGGCAAATCGTTGGGGCTTTTTGAGGGATGCAAACGCACCGCCCGAGGACTATACTCCCCGATCGAAGCACTAAGTAGCTCAAGCTCGTCCTTTGAAATCGTCCGTGAATCGGTTAGCAAATCTCCAAGCACGAAATTCCAGTCGATAAGCGATTCTTTTGCCGGCATATTGCATCAACTCGACAACATTAACTTGCCAAAGAGGGTTGCATCGGCGGCGATCGGTTCGCCGAGCGTTTGGAAGCCCTTCTTGTGATACAGTTTGCGAGCCGGATTGTCGGCTCGTACTTCAAGCGTAACGGCGGAACAATCGAGCGATTTGGCGTAAGCAACCACCGCATCGATCAACTGTGACCCGATTCCTTGCCCGCGATGCGTTTCATGGATTGCCAAGTCGTGGATATTGATCAGCGGTTTGGCTTTGAATGTAGAGAAGCCGACAAAGCATACCGCTATGCCGACAGGTCGCTCTGTGTGACTACCGCAATCGTAAGCGATAAAAATTCGTGACATCGGGTGCGCTCGCAGGCCCTCGATTAGCCGCTCCTGTACATCTTGAGGCAGAGGAGCGCTGCACCCCATTTCATGGCGGGAATAGTGATCAAGTAAACTGACCACGGCAGATTGCACTGCAAGGTCGGCGAGTTCAACGAGTTTGATAGCGATCGTCATGTAAAACCATAGCGAGTTGTAGCTGCGAACGCTCGCAATTGTCAACGAATCGCTCGTCAGTGGTAGACGCCTCGGTTCGGGATTACAGACAAAGCGATCTTTTCTGGCAAATTTATAGATGTTCTACTGGACGGACTCTGCCGGTTGTGCCGAATGAGACAATAGTGCCATGGGGGGTGCCTGGCGCAAATGCCTGCGCTGGGTTGGTGTACTGAGTATCTTTACGTATGACTCGGTCCGCTACCCATAAGGATATCCGGCGTGCTCTCGACCGGAAGTGAAAAATCAAAACGACACAGTCATTGCATTTTCAATGACTTCATTGCGCTAGCATTGCTGGTCGTCATGTCCCAGGCTGGGTGCAGCCTGGTCCCTGACGTGCGGCACAAGCCTCAACTGATCAATCCGTTTCCCCAGATTCAGCGGATCGCAGTACTGCCGTTCATTAATCAAAGCGAAGAACCCACGCTAAGCGGCGAGCGGGTGGCGTTGGCGTACGCCAACGAAATCCAAGCGATCCGCGGCTTCGAAGTATTGCCGCTGGGTGCGGTCAAAATCAAGTTGGCGGAGTTCGACCAACCGCTGGCCAGTGGCGAAGATTTCCAAGCCTTCGCGAGGTTCCTTGGCGTCGACGCAGTGGTGTTGGGCGCGGTCACGGATTTCACATCTTACTATCCACCGCGTATGAGCATGAAAGTCAATTGGTATGCTGCCAATCCAGGTTTCCATCCGATTTTGCCGGGTTACGGATTGCCGTGGGGAACACGCGACGAAAAGAAGATTCCAGGCTGGGTAAATAAAGAAGCGCAGCGCGCATTGGCTGCTGAACAGCTGAAATCTCAAACGCCTGCAATGCCAGCGCCTATTCCGATTATGCCGGAAGATCGTCCACCAGTTACAGAGAACCTGCCGGAACAATTACTTGCAACGGAGAGTAGTGAGGCGGGATGGCTGCCTGCAGGGGTCGCTGATCAGCATCAGGAATTACCGACGGACTGGCCCGATCCGCGGGGGTTTATTCCGGATGGTCCGCAAGCTCAGCGGCCCGCTTTGCTTGCTCAGCACGAGCCTATCATCTCGCATATGCGCAGTTTTAACGGTCATGACGAAGATCTCACTGACCAGTTGGAAGACTACTTTTACTTCCGCGATGATGCTCGCTTTGGTGGATGGCAAGCGTATCTTCAACGCAGCGAAGACTTTATACGATTCTGCTGCTACCAACATCTGTCCGAAACACTCGTAACTCGCGGCGGCCAAGACAAAAGCCGCTTGATCTTTCGTTGGCCCATCGACCGATATCAGCGGTAACGCAGATGCTCGCTTGTTGGCATACAAGCACCAAAGAGCAAGCTGCGAAACGGATTCGAGAGCACGACGGAACTGCATATTAGTAGCTTCGGCATCGCAAGAAATCTTCTTCTTTGCCGGGCTTCGACTCAATCAGCTTGACCCAATCTGCTGATGGTGTTGCGATTGCAATTTCGTCGAAGTGGCTAGGCATCATGCGGCATGGAGGCAAGGCATGAATAAAGAAATCAATGTGCTTGCATTGATCAAGGGTGAAGAGCGTTACATTTTCCTGTACGACGACAACAATCGCACGGAGACTTTGCGAACGCTGGGTCGCTTTGCTGCCGATCCGCAACTGAGTTTCAGTTGGTACGATGCGGCCGTGATGAGCAAGAAGGTGCGAGAAATGGCGGCTGCACTGGAGGCTCAGGTGGCCCAAGGGGAACTCGAGAGAAACTCTCACTTCTCCGCACCTCCGCGATTCAATTACAAGCACGAAGAGGACATGATTTAGCAAGTCAGTAGTTTGCAGCGGGAATCGAGATTGAGGGACACGACGACGTTCGAGCAGCCCCCAAAGGAGCTCGAGCGAACCCAAGCGGAGCGAACATGCAAAGCGAAATAGCTCAGTTCTTGCGTTATTTGAGCGTCGAACGGAACGCTTCCGAGCTGACGGTCAAATCCTATCGCGAAGACCTGTTCGACTTAGCCGAGTATCTGCTTCAGGAATTGGGAGGTGACGTTCGCCCCGACGGCGTTTCGTCACGCGACTTGAGGGGCTATGCGGCGGCGTTGCACGAAGCTGGATATGCTAGAACGAGCATATCGAGAAAGTTGGCTTCACTGCGCAGTTTCTATCGCTTCGCGCAGCAGCGACAGTTGGCTCAGTCGAATCCCGCTAAACCACTTCGCAATCCGCGAGGGCAACGAAAATTGCCACACTTTTTGACGAACGATGAAGTAGGTCAATTGCTTGACGCACCACCTACTCTCACCGTGATGGGGCTGCGAGACCATGCAATCCTGGAAACCATGTACTCGGCGGGATTGCGTGTCAGCGAAGTGGTCGGACTTAACGATGGCGATCTGGAGTTCGAGGAGGGGATCGCACGTATTCGAGGTAAAGGACGGAAGGAACGTCTCAGCCCGCTGGGCAGTTATGCTATCGACGCGCTGAACGCTTACTTGCAAGTAAGGGTACTTTCACCCAAAGAGCCAACAGGTCGCGAAGCGCCTGTCTTCGTAAACCGATTCGGCAATCGGCTAACCACTCGCAGCGTGGGCAGGATGCTTGAGAAGTATATTGCTGCGTTAGGTCTGGACAGTCGCACCACGCCTCACACACTTCGCCATAGCTTTGCAACGCATTTACTGGACCGCGGCGCTGACATTCGAAGCGTCCAAGAGTTGCTTGGTCATAAAAGTCTCGTGACAACTCAAATCTACACGCACTTGTCGACGGCCAACCTTCGCGAAGTTTACTTGCGAGCCCACCCGCGCGCCAAACTTTAAGAGGGGCCTCGAAGATCCACGAGGTCTGAATCTCTAGCGCTGGGCAAACCAAGCGATAAAAAAAGCCGCAGAGCGATACTGCGGCTTATTCATTTTCACATGCCTGCCAAGCGAACTAACTCTTTTGATAGCCCAACGTATGGATCACTTTCAGCATTTCTTCGAAAGTGATGTAACGACGTCGATGTTCGACTTTGTAAGCATCGATTGCTTCAGCAAGTTCCCGAGCGTCGGGAGAAAGAGTTGCATGTGAATTTGCGAACTGGCGGCGTTCGAGCCCCGCAGCGGATTCTTCCTTCGATCGCCGCTCAACGAACGATTTGCTTGTGGCAGCAACTGCACTTGTCGAAAGTTCATTCGCGCTCATCAACTCAGTCCGTGCGGTCGTCATTCACGTCTCTCCCTCTGTTCTTATCCAAGGGCCCTTTCGTAACATCCCGATTTGGGTGCTTTGATCAGGTCAATTGAAAAGTAGCTCGCGAACTGGCGTCATGCAAACCGGTGGCGCGTTCTTTTCACCGCAACCCCGAACATTTTAAGGATTTGTGCACCGCATACTTTTCAGCGAAAGTCGTCCGATTGTATCGACTGCTCGAATCGTACGGAAAAGTTGGCGGCCCAGCTGAGCGACCGATATAATTCTGACGCTGTTAACGATTGTGAACGGTGACTTGATACCCTGACCTTTGAGTTCATTGATGCAAGTTGTATTTCATTGCCACCCCAGCGCGCCATGCCGCCGCTCCGCAATTTTTGTCACCTTTGCCTGGCTGCTTTACGGTCGGCTATCCAAAGTGGCTAAAGCACACGAGGATCCTGAGGCGGCCATTGCCTTACTGGCCGACGTAGCGGCTGCCTACGGCATTGAAATCGTTTATGCGAAGCTCTTGTTTCCGATCAAGACCACGCATGGCTTCATTCATGGTCGAACGGGATCGGACGACTCAGTGAGAACTTATGCATCGCTCTTGGCGAGTGAGTTCAGTCGCTATCCCAAACAATTGGTCCAAGTTTCTAAACTGAGCAAAATTGTGCTGTGCGAGGAGCTGTCGTTCGACGGTCAACGACGCAACGCTGTCCCGGACTTCGAGCACCATACCCTGTACCTTGACACCAAGCGTGGCGATCACGACCGGACCTACCAGCGCAAGGTGCTTCATCACGAGTTTTACCACATACTCGACTTGATCGACGATGGAGAGTTATACGTCGACAAAGCGTGGCAAGCGTTAAATGTGGCTGAATTTCGTTATGGTTCCGGAGGCCGAAACGCTCAAGACAATGCCAATACTTCTGTCTTATCGGACAGGTTTCCAGGTTTCCTCAATCACTACTCAACAACGGGTGTGGAGGAAGATAAAGCGGAGCTCTTCGCAAACATGCTGGTCGATTATCAATATGTGAATCGGCTCGCGATGCGAGACCCTATCATGCACAAAAAGGTTGTGGCCATGAAAGCGTTGCTCGCCAAAGTTTGTTGGGAATTAGACGACGCGTTTTGGGAAAAAGTCGCCAAAGGGCAATGAAAAACCCCGCGTGTTGTTGTCCAACCGCGGGGTGCTTGTCTCTAAGTGCAATCAATGTGCAATCGTTGGTTAAACGTCTTTTACGCTCTCGGGTCGGTGATCAACCTCATGAGCTTCGTCAATGTAGCCGGCTGAGTACGAACCATAGCGACCGCCGTAGCCATACTTGCTGCCGTAGCCGTAGCGGTAGTTGCTACCGTAGCGGTAGGCGTAACGATAATCGTTATAGCCGTAGCTGTAACCGTAACCCGCTTCCGAAGATACTCCATTGATGACCACGCCTAGCATGCGAGCATCAACCGACTCTAGGATCTTGGCTGCTCGCGTTGCCAGCGGCTTCACGTTCCGACGCAGACGCATGGTCAAAACCACGCCGTCGACAATTGCCGCTACAGCACCCGGATCGCTCACCGCTAGCAGAGGCGGGGTATCGATAATGATCATGTCAAACTTCTCGCGAAGCAGATCGACCAAATGTTTGAAGCGGCGGCTGCTTAGCAGTTCAGCTGGATTACTAGGTCGCGCCCCACCGGGCATGATGGACAGGTTGGGGACTGGACTAGCATAAATCGCTTGATCCAATTCGGCTTTTTCTGCGACGACTGCGGCCATGCCGATAACTGCATCGATACCGAAAATCTTGGCGATACGAGGACGGCGGAAGTCAGCGTCGATGAGCAAAACCTTGCGACCCGACTGAGCCATGGTGACGGCGAGATTTGATGAAAGCGTTGACTTGCCGTCACCAGGAACTGGGCTGGTAACTTGAATCACGCGCAGTTCACCGCCACGATTGCTAAAGAACAAGCCGGTACGAACTGCTCGATAAGCTTCGCTGACTTGACCGCGGCTGTGGTGAATCGTGGTTAGCGACGCGTCGCACGACTCGATCTTCTTTTTGACTTTGGTCATATCCATAACAGGAACATGACCGAGCACTGGCATATTCAAGTCTTTAGCAATTTCGTCCGGGTTTCGGTAGCTGCGATCGGCGAGATCCATTAGCACTGCGAGCCCCGAGAGGATCAAGAAGCCGATGGCTGCACCGCCCAACAAGTAAGGAGTAAGCTTTGGTCCATAAAAATAACCGCTAGATGGCAGATTGAGTTCTTTCAACGTGCGTTGACCAGCAGGGGGAAGCAATTCGATTTCGTTCAGTTTCTCGGTATAGGCATCCAGGAGCGTTTGCACTGAAGCAAGTTCGCTGTTGAGCAAGCGGTTTTCACTTGTGACGGTCTGATGCTCCTTCGACTGCTTAAGGTTCTGCTGAGCGAGAACCGAGAGCTCCGTAATCTGTACGGCGATCGATGCAAATTGTTCTTGAAGCGCTTGGACACGAATCGCTAAGCGCTGCTCCACGCTAATTCCATCCACTTTAACTTCGCTCTTGGCTGCTTCGTCCGCTTCTTTTTGGAGGCGTTCTAATTCAGCAAGCTCCATCTTCTCGCTCTGGGCGAGCCGAGCAATATGTTCTCGCGTAATCGCGATCCGCTGACGAAGATCAGCGACCGACGGATGGTTGTCACCCAGTGTGCTCGCGATACGGCGCTCACGACCTTCGAGTTCGAAAAGCACTGTTCTCGTAAGTTGTGCAGACTCAGTATCTCGCGGGGCTTCGATCCGCTTAGCATTCGCTTGCGCAGTTGTAGTTGCAGCACTGAAAAAATCGTCAGCGATATGACGCTCAGCATCGGCCGACAGCATCAGTAAAATTGCCTCGGGAGACCGGTTGGCTTTCCGAGCTATTTCAACATGCTTCAAGGTACCGGCCAGCATTTTCTGTTTCGACTGCAGCGCACTAAGCTCAGCATTGATCGATTTGTAATTATCTGCATAGGGATCGTTGACTTCATCGCCCGTCCAAATCACGTTCGGCGCACTTTCGCGGAACTTCAAATTCTTCGCATTCAAGTCTTTATAAGTCTGTGCAAGCTTATCCTGAGCTTCTTTGACTAAGTCGTAGATTTCAGTGCCAGTCGATCGAAACTCAGCGCTTAAGTAATCGCTGTATCCGTCAACAACTGCGTTGACGACTGCTGCCGCCAAGTCGGAGTCGTTGCATTTGTAAGTAATCTGAATCAGCGTTGTATTGGCATCTTTTGCCGCCGGTTGGACGACAAGTTCTTTCCCAGTGAGCATCCCTGCAATCATTTCCGCAGACATCCCTTTAAACGCAGGTTGCTCGGTGAGCCTACCTTTTTCAACCGCTAGCTTGAGCACCCGTTGACTCTTGATAACCATCGATTCATCCGAGCGGTTCAAGACCATTTCCGGGGTCTCGAACGATTGAATGCGTGTGGCTGGCG
>JANPLP010000498.1:0-4815 GCA_031426595.1 Planctomycetia bacterium
TAGGTAGCCGCCAAAGTATCCGTGTTCGCTGTGATGACGAACCGAGATGAACCCTAGCGCCAGCAACGTTCTCGTATTGCTCCCCATACTGATTCGTCATTTCCTTGATTGCTAGCGACCCTTTAAACTGCGAGTCCTTCGAGACTCGTCCACGTCTGCTGATCGGGATTTAAGTGGCAACGACTTTAACGCTCTTCTTGCCTATGCCAGTTCTACCGCGGCTTTCCGAGTTTATCTAAGTTGACTCAAGCCATTCGCTCGACGGAAGGTAACGGGTGACTATAATGCGATGAGTACTTCGATGGCTCGATTCTCTGCTGGAGACACGACAGTGGCCCACGACCCTTCTCAATATTCCCCAGTTTTCCGTATCGACGTTTCCGCTGAACCGGCCGCGCCTCCCGCTCCGCTCCCTAGCGAAGTAGGCACCGCCACAGTTGCTTTGCTGCGCCAGCTGGTTTTGTCTCAAGAGAAGCAGAACCATTTGCTTGAGCAATTAGTCCAAAACACGGTCAATGTGCAAAAGCAGCGTGCAAGCGAGCTCCAACAGTGGAAAGATGCCAATCCACGGCTGGCGAAAGCATGTCGACGGGCGGCCGAGACCCTGTCCAAGGTGCAAGCAGAATTTCTAGACACCTTGTCAGCAGAAATTATCGACAACGAAGAGACGCTTATGGATGGCGAGTTCATGCTAAGTGAGTTTGTGGATCGTTTCGGACCGCGGATGGCTCATCTGAACGGCATCCTACAGGTGCTCGCACAACTTGGTAGCGGCGTACCGGCGCAAGCCTAGCCCCCTGTTCTGTAAGGACTGTCTAAGCAGATTGCATTGAGTGCGTCGCGCATTTGCGGGTACACAACTAAGTATTCCCAACTAGGTATGCCCAACCAGGTATGCTCGACGATCGGGGCCGGCTGCACATTTCTCAGACCCTTGGTAGTGGGTGAAATCGCGTTGAATGCGGACTTCAGATTCCATGTCAAGAGTGTTTTTAATGCCAGCACTCTATCTTGTGACGCCCCAGTTAGCCCCAATCTTCTAGGCTAACAATTGCGGTGGCGACTTTGGCAAAATGGAGAGCACAACTCTCTTTTTCGACAAGGTTTGCCCATACTGACTCAACTCTATTTGAAAGACTATCCGATACTACCGGCACAACCAGAAGTTTGCGCGGAACATCACCTCTTGGTCGGGGTGGTGCCGTGGGGGCAATTCCGTTTGCTACGGTGGAAGGTAGTTATGTCGGTGCTCAATCAGTTCAAGCGTTTAATCGCGATCGTTGCCTTAATGGCATTCAGCCCATCGGTCTTTGGACAGGTGTATCACCCGTTCGCAGAACCGCTGGAATTCAATCCGGATTGGCAATTCTTTGCGCCTGTCGATGTCGACTCGCTCATGGAGCTGCCGAGCCGTAAGCGAGCCAACACAGGTTGGTTCGGTACCTATGACCGCTTATACACCTGGGTCTCACGCCCAGAAGTAGAAGCATCCAAGGCCGACGGTGACTTCACCTGGGGCAATCGTTACGATCTCGGTTTTATGACCGACGATCGCTCGGGATGGCTGTTCAGTATGAAACACATCGGCGGGCCCGGTGTGTACAACACGATCTATCAAGAGCGGATTAATCGTGTAAACGTTGACGATTCAGGTCCAACGGATCCTACGCAAGTGCAACCATTTCTCGATGGGAACGATCCGCAAATTGGTACGCGGGTCTATATCCTGGGTGACAGTTTGAACGTCGCGGGGCTCTCGAATTTCGAGATCAACAAGACTTGGCGGCGCGAACCGTATCGCTACGGCGGCGTGATCGAACCGATGCTGGGCTTGCGTTACACGACGTTCAAAGACTACGCACTCAACCAAGATTACTTCAGAAGTCCAAATCTGATATCGGCGCCAGGAACAATATCAGGGACGAACGATGTTGAAACCTTGACTTCTCAAGAGACATCGATTCGCAACGACATGTTTGGTGGACAACTCGGTTTTCGCTACTTCAACTATTACAAGCGATGGACGCTATCGTCTGAGTTGAGAGCCTTCGGCATGCAGAACTTTCAGAATTCGTCTTATCGTCAGCGCAGCGAAGTTACCGAGTACGATGGAGTCGGCATCGGTTCCGATGTTGTACTGACAGATTACACTTCGGGAAATGGATTCATAGAGACAAGCAATAGTGAATTTGTGGTCGGATTTGAAGTCCGTGCTGAAGCGGCCTATCAGGTCACGAAGTACTTGAGCATTCGAGGTGGAGTCGATGTTCTCGACTTTGCGAAAGGAATTTGGCGTGGGCAAAACCCACCGTTTAACAATCCAAACTTCCCCGTTACTCCAGATCACAGCCAAGATGTCCAGATGGCTGGCTTCACCTTTGGCCTGACACTTAACCGTTAAGAATTTCGACCGCCTTCCACCGGTTTCAATGAACCCGGTTCGCCACGTGCGAACTGGGTTTTTTCCATTGATTAAGGGGAAGTCGCCAGCTTAGCTTTGCGGTGCTGCCGATTTTTTACCGAGCAGGCGAAGCAACGCGACTCGCAAGTCACGCACTTTGAGAGGCATGGCGAGCATCATTCGCTTGGGGCCAAGCTGTGCGTTACGGATCACGAACTGCTGCTTGCGATCCACGAGCAGGATTGCAGGAATGTTCGCGGTATGAGCCGCCGCACCAAATTCGTTGAATGCTTCTAAGGCCGCCGCCCCGAGTTCGGGAGCGCTGAACAAAACGCAATCTGCCGGTAAATCTTCGTCCGGTGCGAAACGCGTTAAAGCACGCGCGGGATCGCTGATGACAAGCACGCGATAACCACGTTTTTTAAGCTTCTCGCGAATCAAGTCTTGAAATTCGAGCTTGCTTTCCACCAGCATGATGGTCTTATTCGCACCCTCGTTGGAAATCTCTTCATCGTCCGTCGCTTCCTCGCGACCCGCGGCGATACGCGCCGTCGTTACCGTGTCGCCAGCTTCCAACCGGGCAAGCGTAACTTTTAAATCTTCAGCCAATTGGGCGGCTGTTTGATAACGCTTGAGCGGATCGAACTCCATCGCCTTGTGCAGTACCGCTGCGACGTTCGAAGGGACTTCTGGCGCAACTTTATTGATGTGGGGAACTTCACGGAATCGCGAGACGTTCAAACGTTGAAGCCGGTCACGTGTTTCCGTCAATGGTGATTCACCGGCCAGCAAGTGGTACAGCATGCTGCCGAAGAAATAAATATCGGACCGAGGATCGTCTTTCCGAACTCCAGTCCCGCGCTCCAGCGCGGCATAATCAATCGCCCGAGCACTTGGACAATCCGCCAATGCAGCTTCGTTGCTAGTATCTGCGAGCGCAGCCAAACCGAAGTCCACCAACTTGGCTTTGCCCACGCTGGTCACTAGCACGTTGCTCAGTTTCATGTCGCGATGCGTGATGCCAAAGCCAGCCGCATAAGTCAATCCGTTGGCCACGTCCAGCATCAGTTTTACCGACGTCAGTGAATCAATCTTGCGACGGATCTTGACCAACTCTCGGAGCGTTTGGCCTTCCACGAATTCCATCACCATGTAGGGATTTCGAGGATCGGGATCAACTTCATGAATGGCGACGATGTTCGGATGCCGCAACTTAATTCCGACTCGTGCTTCGCGCATAAACTGCTCAACTTGCGTCGGTTCGCTGCGGTGCCTGCGGCGCAGCACCTTCACGGCCGCGACGCGCCCCGTTTCTCGATTAACAGATCGATATACACGAGCAAAAGTACCAGCTCCAATTAGATAGAGAATCTTCCACTGACCATAAAAGTAACCGGTTCGATCGTTTTTCAGTACTTTGTCAATCTGCAAGTTGGTCAGGCGATCAGATCGTTGCAGGATGCGCAGCAGATCATCGCAGGATCCGGAGATGCCCCCTACTTCGGACCAAGCCTGTTCGACTTCGAGCGGCTCGAGCAAGCCAAGCTCGACGATTCTTTGGGAGAGTTGAGTTGGCGTTAAATCAGACATTGTCGGCTAATGCAATGAAGTGCTTGAAAAGTGCAGCGGATGGAGGAATTCTTGCGAATGGTCGAGGGAAATCAAGCAACTTGATACTAAGCCAGACCACGTCAAAACGCAAATAAGCTTCCCGGAACTTAGTCCATTTCGCGCGAAGAAAAGAACAAAAAAGGAGCTGCAGTTTTCAGACTGCAACTCCTTTTTCGGAGAGAGGGCCGTTTCAGTTTCGATCGCTCAGGAATTTATCTTGAGAATCTATCCGGTGTTGTGGCGAACAGTCCGGAGGTGAAAAGGCCTGCCAATCGTTGTTTTTGCTCGTCGTTTCGGAGCTCTTTTTGTTACTCGTTGTCGTCGTGACCGATGTCAGTCAACTTTTGCAGGTAGCCATCTCGTTCCCGACGTGTGGCTTCCAGGTCGAATACCAAGTACTTCATGTCGAGTCGCAATTGGCCGAGTGCTTCTTGAACCAGTGTCAGAATGCGGCGGCGGCGAACGGAACTGTCTGTAACTCGACGCAAAGCTGGCAGGAGTGCGACGCGGTGCTCGATCGGCAGTGCCTGAATTGCAGCGGTCAGTTCGAGCAGGTCTGCTGGGATGTCGTCGTTCTTGGTTTCGGCGGATTGAGCGGATGCAGAACTCATTTCAATGTCTCCCGAGTAGAGTGCTTGTCGCGAAGTGTTGGAGCAGTAATGCATGGCCAATACCAAAACCAGCGATGGAGAGAATGATATTCCATAACTGCTTTGATTGCAATAACTTAGGATAATCGCATTTACCAGCAATGTTTTCCGACGTGGCAAAATCGCACCATTTCGGAAGGCAGCAATTGGCCT
>JANPLP010000499.1:0-8187 GCA_031426595.1 Planctomycetia bacterium
CTCTTTGCCGAGCGGCAGGTCCACCTGCGAACCCGCGCCAGCGTGTACGATCGCTGGCCAACTGCGATGAAATGGATGCAGCGAGAATTGAGCGGTTTGCATCGCTTGAGCGCGCGCTGTAACACTGCTGACATTCGCTAATTCACCCAGGTCAATCACACCTTGATCGTTAGTCGCCAAGCTGTAACCAACCGGCGCTGCAAAGTTCTCGACCTTTACCGAAATAGATACTGGCAGACGTGGAACGGCTTCGCCGTTGCGTCCGAGTACAAGTAAGCGGTAACCCATAGGCGACGGGCGCAGGTAGAAATCGGCAATTTGATTGGTACGCTGAATGCCATTCAGATTGATCGTATACGAAGTCGAGAGTGGTTGTCGTTCGTCGCGATTCTGGTTGTAAACGCGACCGCTAATCTGAAGCGAAAGACTTGCGAGGCGCTGAGGGACCAAGAACTTGTGAACGAAGTCATCGCCATCGTCAAGATCCAACGCTCTGACAACCTGCGTGCTTGCTACGCCATCAACATCGGTCGCCACAATGGTCAACGACGGTTCTTCGAGTAACTTGATGCTGATGGGCCGACCGTTGCAGTTCAGCCGTGCGCGAATTGCCATGGAAGCCTGAGTGCCCGCAACGAGCGATTGCCGATCCAGCACGAAGCCCGCTTGCAGGTCGTACGCTTCGCTACGCTGTAGGAAGGTCTGCAACGAAGCGAAGCCATCGTCCACCAACAGCAGATTGCGACTATGGTTGGCTTCCGCGTAGGGCAAAATAATCTTTCCATCTGTATTGGGCTCATAAGTGCGGCCGTTCATTTCAATGTATGCGGATTTGAGTTTGCTCCCCGTTTCGTCAATGATCTGAAAAACGTGACCAGCATCGCCCAGTCGCTCGAGCGCAACCAAGCTCCCTTTTTGAATCACGGCTCGGCAGCGTTGTCCGCCTCCAAGTAAGTCGACCACCCAAACACCGCGCCCTTTAAGTTCCGGCAATGGAATCGATTCGCTATGCCGCAACTGGGCTGCTTGCGAATACTCGAATTTGCGTTCGACGTTAGCGACCAAACCATCTAAGTCGATATCGGTGCCGATCGGTTGCGGCCGATTGCGATAGTGATTGAGCGAGTTGATTTCGTATATTTTGATGATCAACTGCGAAACGTTTTTCAATTCAACGGATAAAGAGACATCTTCAGTAGCGCTGAATTGATGGTTGTTCTGCGGTGCGAATCGGAGTTCGATTCTTTCTTTCAAGGCCTTTTGATTGGATGGGGCGAGCTTCGCGTACCAAGTTGCTGACTCGCCGACTCCGTAAAGAATCTTCGTTTCTGCCATAACCCGTTCGAGATAATCACGATTTAGAAACTTGGCGAAGTCGTTGACGTTCTCAGCGCTTTTCAGAAAGCTCTCAAGGAACCGAAGTATCAGCAACGAATCGTCACCCAGGGCGGGTAAGGCAACTTGCGGGTTCATTGCATAGCCAAGTTCGGCTAGTGGCGGCGTGGCGTTCTGGTAGCGAGTGAGGTCATAGTAAAATGCGTTGCGAGGCAATCCGAGGTACTCAAGAAACAGAGCTCGATCATACTTCGCTTCGCTCATATCGAGTTTCAGCAAGTTGCCGAGGACCAATGCTTTAAAACTGTTCTGTGACTGCGGCAGCTTTCTTGTCCAGGCCAACAACCGTTGAAGATAAGCACGCAACTCTGCTTTGTCCGTCAGCAAACTTCCTTCTGGTGGCGCCAACCTCGCCGCATAGGCTCGCACGAATACGTCTTGCTCAATCAGTTGAGGCCTCAACTTTAACAGTTGCTCGAGCTGAGCTAAGGTTAACTGTTGATGAATTGAAAACGCTCCGAACCCGCGTGAGTCCTTCATCGCTAGTTCTTCGGCAAGGCGATCGACAAGCTTCGGCAGATCCGCGCGGTTGATACGCTGAAGAAGAGCCCGCAGTTGATCCGGAGCAAGTGGGCGATCCATAATTAAACGAAGCCCCGATAACTCCACTTGATTCAGCGATCGATCTTGCGCGACGGCTCGTTCAAGCATTTTGTCCGTCGTCAGCCGCGTGTTGTCGAGCGCATTGGGCAATGCCGCGGCTCGATCTTTCGATGGCGGAGCGTGAGTGAAATCCAACCCAAGTCGATCGCGCAGATAATCGAGGGTCCGTTGCGGATTCTCGGAGTAGGTCAACAGCATCTGCCGAGCATGCATTTGCTGAACCTGTGGGGTATCACCCAATTGGGCACGCCACGACTCAATTGCTGCTTGAGATTGAGCCAACTCACCGACATTCTGGTGATACAAGCAGGTGAAATAATAGAACTCTTCCGTCCCTGGGATCAACTCTGAGAGCGTGGCCCGCCGATCATTCGCGAGCGCAAATTTTTCGATAAATCCAACTTCTTGCTGCCCGCGCACACCGCTTCCTCCGCTTAAAAGGCCTAAAACTAGGAGCCAAAAGGTCGATTTCGATAGACCTGCTGGTGAGCGCATCATGGCATATTTCCTGCATTGGATGACATCAAAAGTGGCGGAAGAGGCAGTAAGTGCCGACTAACGATGGAAGTATGAACCCGTCCAGCTGGCACGTTAGGCTAGACGCTGCCTGGCAGTTGCGAGTTCCCAAGGCAATCTGCGCCAGCACGTAAAACTCGACTTCAAAGAGAACTTTACGTCACAAATCACTGGAAGCAGCGGACCTATAAAGTAGCTTAATCGGCAATCTCGCAGCCTGCCGGGTCCGCCTGTCGAACTGCAGTGCACGTCGAAGTTATAATCTGTCCGATGCGCGCCCCATCGGAATTTAGTTTCAACCTTTTATAGTTACTCGCCGGAGAGGGTCAGCCCCCTTGTCGGATAGGCTCTGAGTCCACTAGCAATGGGCGACCTGGCATTAAGTTGAAGGCAGATTGTGAGCCTTTTGGGCTACCGGCTTAACGTTTGAAAGTTTCTGCCTGAACGTTTCTAATTGCAAGCCTCCGTTTACAAGCTTCACTGACGAAGAACTGCTAACTTGACTGATTCGAATCATCATTTCGCGACAACTCAATGGACCTTGGTGTGGGAAGCGGCGTCCCATGATTCGCAGTACGCACGGCCGGCTCTCGAAGAGATAATGCGGCGGTACTGGTTGCCGCTCTACAGTTCGGCTCGACGGCGTGGCTTGTCTGACCAAGACGCAGAAGATGCGACACAAGAATTCTTGGGGGGCATGATTGACGGCAAACTGCTTGATAGTGCCGATCCAGCAAAAGGCCGCTTTCGAACCTATCTTCTGTCGGCATGGAAGAAGTTTCTGATTGATCAGTATCGCAAGCAATCGTCGCAACGACGCGGTGGACAAGCGATCACTTATGCACTCGATTTCTCATCCGGCGAACAACATTGGCGCGCACTTGAGTCCCGCGAGCCAGACCCGGATCGCGTCTTCATGCGCAGTTGGGCCACTAGTTTGCTCCAGGAGGTCAGCGACCGATTGTGTGCCGACTATGTCCGTCGCAATCGCCAGTCGATGTTTGAGGCGCTGCAGCCATGGTTGACTCGATCTCCATCGGCCGCTGATTATGCCGAACTGGGCAAGCGTCTGAATTCGACTGCTAGCACCGTGAAGGTTGCCTTGCATCGTATGCGGGCTCGATTCGGAACACTGCTGCGGGATGTGGTAGCGGAGACCGTCGACGACCCGTCCGACATTGACGGCGAGATCAACGAACTGCTCGAATTATTGAGGTGCTAAAGCTTCATTTGAATGCCACGCAAAGCCGACTTCAGGGCATCCCGGCATTTATTTTAAAAGTTTGTTCTAACGCGCACCCCTCGCGAACTTCGGATACCATAACTAGATCACTTCGGAGCCAGTCCCGATTCGGGCACTCTGCGCAATCGCCCACTCTTCTATTCGGATGCATGAGCTTGGCTGATATTGTCTTGATTAACCCACGATTCGAGGCGTCGTACTGGGGACTCGAATACGCCATGCCGCTCATCGGCAAGAAGTCGAACTTGCCGACTGCATGCTTGCCGTTGTTGGCGGCGCTTACACCGGGTGAACACACGCTCACGCTGATGGACGAAAATCTCGCAGAGTTAGATTTGGAACGCATCGCTAGTGCCGATATCGTGGGACTGACCGGGATGAGCGTGCAGCGAACTCGAATGCGTGAGATCCTGCGAGAACTGAAGTCGCGAGGTGCATTTACAGTTGTAGGCGGACCCTGGGTTACGGTGCGAGAGGATTACTTCGGCGACTTGGCGGATGTCATCTTCATCGGCGAAGCAGAGGAGACATGGCCCCGCTTCTTGACGGAGTGGCAAAGCGGCGAACATCAAAAACGCTACGAGCAATCTGAAAAGACAGATATGACTAAAGTGCCGTGTCCGCGGTACGACTTGCTGGACGCGAAGCAATATGTGTTTGGGAGTTTACAGATTTCGCGCGGTTGCCCTTTCCAATGCGAGTTTTGTGACATCATCGTCACGTTCGGACGACGCCCACGATTGAAGCTGGCACAGCAAGTGTTGACTGAATTGGATGGGATGAAGCGAGCGGGGATGGAGATCGCCTTTATCGTCGATGATAACTTGATCGGCAACAAACAGGCGATCAAACCAGTACTGCGTGAAGTCGTGGCTTGGCAAAAGAAACATGGTTACCCCTTTACGTTCTTCTCGGAAGCGTCGATTGATTTGGCCGATGATGCAGAGTTGATGGACTTATTCGTTGAAGCCAACATTCAAGCGGTCTTTATCGGCGTTGAGACCCCCAATGAAGAAGCGCTGCGCGAAACCAAGAAATTTCAGAACCTCCGCAGCGGCGGTACTATCGTAGAAAAAGTGCACCGTATTCAAGCCGCAGGGATGGAAGTTTGGACTGGGATGATCGTCGGATTTGATAACGATGACACCTCGATCTTTGAAGCTCAATTGAAGTTCGTACGGCAGTCGCGAGTGGTTCATGCTATGTGCGGAATGTTGTCTGCCATTCCTAAAACGCCGCTTTACGAACGCTTGGCAAACGAGCAGCGATTGGATTTTGATGACCAACCCGAATTTGGTACGAACGTAATTCCGAAGCAAATGACGCAAGAGGAACTGCGCGATGGATACCGCACGGTGATGGGCGAGTTGAATGATGTGCAGTCGTTCTTCGACCGCACGGATAGCTTGTATCACGACAAGTCGTTTTGCTTTAACAAAGCTCAACGAACTTACTGGAAATCGCACCCAGTCCGCTGGGCGTTAGAGCAAGCCAAAGTTTCGGTGCGCTGCGCGGTCCTTTACCAACGATTGATGAAACAAGTTCAAGACCCGGTGCTGAAAGCTGAGTACCGGAAACGCTTGCGATCGATCTGGAAAGTCCGCCGCGAGCCAGCGGCTCTGTTTATCTATCTACTGAAGTGCGCCATTCACTTTCATTATCAGCAGATCAACGTTTCACTCGAGCGAACAGACCGTCCGCTGGTGAATACGTTCTAAAGGTTGGCGGTAACCGGACGCTGACAATGGCTCTCTTTGCATTGCCGGCGTCTTGACGATCCGCATTTGAAAATCAACCCTGGACGCACGGGAGTTTGCGAAAAGGCTCGAGTTTGCAGTGCGTTCCCGATTTGCAGCGACAGTCGAAGTGGCTGATTCCTGTTGCCTGGTCGCCACGCCTTGCAGCTTGGGGACTCGAGGCCTTCTCGCTTGACAGAGCGCAGCCTGTGCCGACTTCAGCTACCGATACCAACTACCGATACCAACTACCGATACCAACTACCGATACCAACTACCGATACCAACTACCGATACCAACTATCGATACCAACTATCGATACAGTACCGTTGCGTACCAGCCGTTATTGCCGCGGGCGACTCCGATACCCACTGGGGAACGTTGGCCCCAGTAGCAGCACTGGCGAATCGCCGCATCCGCAGAAGTCGTCGAGAATCCAACTCCTTCGTACCGTCCTGAGCCCATCGAACCGCCGACATGCCGCATGCGCCCCTCGGATGCTTGCTGCTGAGCCTTTTGTTTGGCGACACAGTTGTCACACGCATTTGCGTCGCGCGTGGGCAACACACTAAAACTGGCTGCGAGACACACCATCCACAATGCAAACCGTTGCATTACCACACTCCGTTAAAGAACCATTTGTAAACCGCCTCCTGCTCGCTTCCCATCGGTGATCATCTTGATCCCGTGAACTAATTACACCGTCACCTCCGGCCTGAAACCTGTCAACGTGGACGCACCCGGCGTGATCCCCACTTGACTTCGTAAGCTCTGAACAGGGTTTGACCTAGGGAAACAAAGTTTTTTTGTGGGCGGCCAAGTTCGGCGTATGTGCGTCATAAAAACCTGGGGAACGAAAGATTGCACGATTTAGCGGTTTTTAAATTGGGCTGTAACGCGTCGTTACAAAGAACAACGCGTAACCACTGGCTAATACGAACTCGAGGACCGTTAGCCTCTACCAAGCAGCTATTTGCGCCCCGAACTGGGGCAGCCCCTTCTTTTGGTTTGCCGATTTAGTGAAGGTTTTTTGTTTCTGTTATTCCCAAAGCACAAAAAGCCGAGTATAAATTAGTAGACGTTGTTGACACTGAGTCTCAATTCCAAATCGGGTCCAAAAGTCATGATTGCACCTGGAACTCCTGAAACGGTCCTACCGCTCGACCTGCTAAAGTCGAACGAAGAGGCTAGCATTGTGGAATTAACCGGCGACGCCCCCCTTGTTCACCGACTGGCGGAAATGGGGCTTCGAGTCGGAGCTTTGATTCGGATGGTTAAGCCTGGTGCGCCTTGTTTACTTGCACTCGACGGCAAGCGTTTAAGCTTGCGATTGAATGACAGTCTGCAAGTTCTCGTTTCGGTTGGTCATCCATCGATGGCTTGATGCAAATTGTTGAGTCGCTGGAGGCAGCGGCCCGACGTTGGTTTACGCAACTCAAGAGCAATAGCGCTCAAACCTTACCAATGCAGTCCCACCTTTAACTGCTTGTACGCTGTCTCGGTAGAGACTCTTTCTTCTTGAAACCTCCCATGCTCTCTTTAGCTGATCTGCGCGAAGGCCAAGTGGCGACCATTCTTGAAGTCAGTGGTGAAGACGCGATCGCAGTGCGACTCATGGAAATGGGATTGACCGATGGCGAGCAAGTCAAGCTAGTCGGCTTTGCGCCTATGGGTGATCCGCTTGAAATAGTGATTCGTGGGTATCGATTGTCGCTCCGTTGTTCTGAAGCCAAACGAGTCGTCGTGGAACTGGCGACTTGAAAGAGAGTTGGAACATGGCGCCCGCGGCAGAAAAAGTAGCTCAATCTCGAAGTGGTTCAATCACGGTCGCGTTGGTCGGAAATCCTAATACCGGCAAGAGCACTTTGTTCAGTGCGATGTGCGGAGTTCCAGCCCGCGTTGGCAATTACCCGGGAGTCACCGTTGAGAAAAAACTGGGACGTTATTGCGACGACGGCGGCGAAGTCGTGATAGTTGATCTCCCGGGAACTTACAGTTTGTCGGCGCGAACGATGGACGAAATGGTTTCGGTCGATGTCTTGCTCGGTCGCCAAGCCGATGTACCGAAGCTAGACGTGATCGTGGCCATCGCAGACGCAACTAACCTTGAACGCAACCTATATCTGTTCACGCAATTGCGACAACTAAACATTCCGATGGTATTGGTCCTTAACATGTGGGACCGAGTCACTGCGGGTGAAATCCAAGTGGACCTTGCCAAGTTGACCGAACGCTTGGGTGTGAAGATCGTCTGCGCGACAGCCAGCCGCTCGCACGGGGTTAAAGAAATTAAAGCAGCGGTTCGCGAAGTTGCCAGTGCGTCTCCTCGCTCTACAGTCTCATCTTCCGAGCGTCCATTGAGCGTCTTCCCAGACACATTCTGCGACGAAACCGCAACTTTACGAAGCTGGCTATCCTCTCAAGGGCAAGCTGAACTGCAAGAGTTTCTGGTTGAGCGATTGCTGCTGGATATGGATGGGGTACATGCGCAGAAGCTGGCCAAACAACCTGAGCTCAGCGAATTGCCCGCGAAGATTGCGGCAGCCCGAGAGCGTCTGGCGGTTGCCGGGCAACGAGTACCAGCGATTGAAACACGCAGCCGATACAACTGGATTCGCTCGCAATTGGCTGGAATTGTCGAACGACCCGACGAAGATGTTCAAACACTGTCCGATCGTATCGATCACGTTTTG
>JANPLP010000500.1:0-2388 GCA_031426595.1 Planctomycetia bacterium
GTCGCTTTTGCCGAAAGCGACTCGTCTGGTCTGGGCTATGTTTCCAGGATCCGAATTAATCGCTTGATGGTACTATTGCGCGAAGTGTCGACTTTTGCTACGCGAACGCTCACTTTCGCGGAGCGACTCTTCTGCGCACAACTCCCGCGTTGATAACAAATCAACCGTAGGTCGCTTTTGCCGAAAGCGACTCGTCTGGTCTGAGCTATAATTCCATGATACGAGTTGATCGCTTGATGGTACTATTGCGCGAAGTGTCGACTTTTGCTACGCGAACGCTCACTTTCGCGGAGCGAAAGGCGACTATGGGACCACGCCGCGATGGAGTCGTCGGATAACCTAAGCGTCTTCAACGATTCGCTGGTCGTTTGTGGCTCTTTGTCTTGACCGAGTTGCATGATATGCTGTTCAGCGCTTCGAACCATTTGAGGCCCGCATTGCCACACTATTTCTGGATTGGAAACCATGAGCGATTGGCTTGACGTGGGGAGCAAAGCTCCCTCCTTTTCTTTGTTGTCCGACTCGGGCAAAAAGATAAAACTGAGCGACTACAAGGGGCAACCCGTCGTGCTCTACTTCTACCCAAAAGATGATACGCCCGGCTGTACCACACAAGCTTGCGCGTTTCGCGATGCGAGCCTCCAACTCAAAGAACTCGGCGCCGTTGTGCTCGGTGTCAGCCCCGATGATGCCGATTCCCATGCTAAGTTTCGCGACAAGTTCTCACTCAATTTCCCATTGCTCGCCGATCCCGATCATGCCCTCGCCGAAACTTATGGCGCTTGGCGGGAAAAGAATATGTACGGCAAAAAAAGCATGGGGGTCCAGCGCAGTACCTACCTCATCGATCCCCATGGCAATGTCGCAAAAGTCTGGAAAAAAGTAAGCGTTGATGGTCATGACGCTGCTGTCTTAGAGGCCTTGAAAGCGTTGACCGACGCGGAATGAGGTTCGTAGTTTGGGGCCATTGCCCCGAACGAACTTGAGCTACGTGTCGACTTTTGCTCCGCAGAAGCTTACTTTCGCGGAGCGAAAGGAGACAATGAGGCACGCTGCTCGTACGAACTAACGGACGGGACAATGGTCCCATCCTACGAACGAACGGACGGGACAAAGGTCCCATCCTACGGTTTTATTGCTACCGAAGCAGAATAATAAACGACCGAACGCATCCTCCCACACACCATCGACGTCCTATGACCCTACCGCTCCAATTGGCTATTCACGGCGCTTCCGGACGCAATGGCAAACGGCTTATCGCGCTGGGCAGCGCTGACCCCTCTGTCAAAATTGTCGCTGCCCTGGTGCGATCCACCTCCAAGTATCTCGGCCAAGATGCTGGGACGCTTGCTGGTATCGCCCCCATCGGGGTACCGGTCAGCAGCGATTGGCCCGACAAAATCGATGCCGTCATCGACTTCTCGTCGCCCGACGGATGCATGAGCGCGGTGGCACACTGCGTGGCCAAGCGAATCCCACTCGTGATCGCTTCGACTGGCTTGAGCAAAGAACAGATCGACTCGATCGCTCGCGCTGCCGAGGTGATCCCCGTCTGTTATGCGCCCAATATGAGCGTCGCCGTCAACTTGACGATGAAGCTGGTGGAGTACGCAGCGCGGGCTCTTAAGGATGTCCCAGGCGGTGCCGATGTCGAAATCATCGAACGGCACCATCGTTTCAAGGAGGATAGCCCAAGCGGAACGGCGCTGAAATTCGGCCAAATTGCAGCCGCGGAAATGGGGATCGACGAACATGTGCACGGCCGAGTCGGGCAAGTGGGACAGAGACCGCATGGCGAAATCGGATACCATGCGGTGCGCGTCGGAGACGATGCCGGCCAACATACGATCGTCTTCGGCATGATGGGCGAGACGATCGAACTAAGAGTGGCCGCTTCGAACCGCGATTGCTATGCAAGCGGTGCGATCGCAGCCGCACAATTTTTGGTTGGCAAGCCGACCCGTCAGTACTCGATGATGGATGTGCTAGGGCTGTGAAATAGTGGGTCGCTTTTGCAGTGGGTCGCTTTTGCAGTGGGTCGCTTTTGCCGAAAGCGACTTCCGTCATTGGTGCCGCTTGATAAACGGGCCAGAGAAGCATTGGGATTTCAAACGTGCCATTTGGCTTGCGAGTGCCGTTTGTATAATGATGCGAAGGGTGCGCGGGGAGTCACTTTCGGCAAAAGTGACCTACGGCCAGTGACTTATGGCTGACCTATGGCCAGTGACGTTTTGGAAGTTGGGAGTTGATAGCGAGATGGCGAGATGTGATCAGGGTTACTTGTGCCGCGTCTGTGGCGAGGAGGTCGAGGATATCACCGATAGCCAACTTTATTTGAGCTATGTCATCGGCGAAGTCGACCCGGAAACGTTGCATGCGACTCCCGAA
>JANPLP010000501.1:0-7015 GCA_031426595.1 Planctomycetia bacterium
TATCGACCTGGCCATCGCCGCTTAGCACTGGCAGAAGCCATCGTCGCTCCAGACAATCCGCTGACTCGACGCGTGATCGTGAACTGGATTTGGCAACATCACTTCGGACAAGGGATAGTACGCTCAACTGACGATTTTGGCACACGCGGAACTCCCCCCAGCAACCCGGCTCTGCTGGATTACCTGGCTGCAAAGTTTCTTGAAGACAAGTGGTCGATTAAAAGCTTGCATCGCCGAATCCTCCTCTCGGGAACTTACGAGTTGGCTGCGGTCGAAGTGAATGCGTCGCGAGTGCTTGACCCGGAGAACGATCACCTCTGGCGGATGCCTCGTCGCCGACTCGACTTTGAATCGATGCGAGACTCGATGCTGCGAGTTGCGGGTGAACTGGATAGTTCGCTAGGCGGTCGCCCTGTCGACTTCGCTCAAAAGTCCGATAGCACTCGGCGAACCGTTTACGGCTTCGTCAATCGCGATATCGTGTCCAACTTATCGAGCACTTTCGACTCGGCCAATCCCAACGCATGCACGCTGAAACGCCCCGACACATTGGTTCCACAGCAGACTCTCTTCGCCTTGAATTCCGAGTTCATTCAGCAGCGAGCGGCGAAACTTGCAACCACACTCGCTGCCACTCAACTCAATGACAATTCGTCTCGAGTGCAATGGCTCTATCGCCAAATCTACAGTCGCTCACCCACCGCGAGTGAAACGATGATTGCTTGCCACTTTGTCGAAAAAGATGCCGCGGTTAGCGCAGCATCCCAACCTTCGCCGCAGGCAGACACTGCGCCCAAGCCGGTTGAGCCAGCGATTGCGAAACGCTGGGCAAGCTTGGCTCACGCGCTGTTGGCTTCCAATGAATTCCTATTTGTAGACTAAGGTGAGTGATGATGGATACGACAGCAACACGTCGACAGTTTTTGCGCCGTACTAGCATGGGAATGGGAGCGTTGGGTTTAGCAAGCGTCTGGCGAAGCGAAGCGGAGGCGCGGGCGGGAGTGCATTTCACCCCCAAGGCAGAGCATGTGATTCACATCTTTTTGAACGGAGGGGTCTCACAGGTTGACACATTTGATCCCAAACCCGAACTGACTAAACGCGGCGGGCAGATGCTCCCCTTCGACAACCTCAAGACCGAGCGCAAGACTGGGGTCGCACTGCCAACTCCTTTCGTATTCAAGCAACATGGTGAGAGCGGTATTCCGATCAGCGATCTGTTTCCGCATCTCGCCAAGTGCGCCGACGATCTTGCAATCATTCGCTCGATGCATGTCGAATTACCCAGCCATGAGATGTCACTGATGTTGATGAATACGGGTGACATGCGACTTGTTCGCCCAAGCCTTGGTTCGTGGATGACGTGGGGGATGGGATCTGAGAATGAGAATTTGCCCGGTTTTGTCGCGCTCTGTCCAGGAGGCCTACCCGTTGGTGGTGCAGGGAACTGGAGATCGGCGTTTCTGCCAGGAGCTTATCAGGGGACGTTGATCGATACCTCCAATGCCGACCCCACTAAATTGATCGCGCATTTGCGCAATACGCGTTTGAGCGAAGTGGAGCAGCAAGAGCAATTCGAATTGCTGAAGCAGTTAAACGACCAGCATTTACTTGAGCGGCCGGGAGAACCCGCTTTAGAAGCCCGCATTCGCTCGTTCGAGTTGGCGTACCGGATGCAAATTGAAGCCACCGACGCATTCGATGTTAGCCAAGAGCCGGCGCACATCCTCGAACTCTATGGCCAAGGCCCACAGAATCGACAACTGCTGATGGCTCGGCGACTAGTGGAGCGCGGCGTTCGATTTGTCCAAACTTGGCACGGCAACTTGCAACCGTGGGACAGTCACAGCGATATTAAATCCGAACATCGCAAAGTCGCTAACGAATGCGATCAAGGAATCGCTGCACTCATTACCGATCTCAAGCAGCGTGGATTGTTTGATAAAACTCTGATTGTTTGTTCAGGGGAGTTTGGTCGAACGCCGTCGGTCGAATTGGGGCAAAACGGTTCCGGCGCGGCTCAAGGACGCGACCACAACCATTGGGGATTTTCATTGTGGATGGCTGGAGGCGGAATTAAAGGTGGCACGATTTATGGAGCCACGGATGAGTTCGGATTCCGCGCAGTCGAGAACCCAGTCTCAGCACACGATTTGCACGCAACGATTCTGCACTTGATGGGCATCGATCACGAACGTTTTACCTACCGTTACGCTGGCCGCGACTTTCGCTTGACAGACGTGTTTGGCAACGTCGTCAAAGATGTCATCGCATAGGCAACGGAGCCGTTCGCTAAACGTGAGCTGAACCATGCCGCCCCATCAGCAATCGTCGCTTAGCTAACGTCATCGAGCCCAACCATTTTCAACAGTTTGAGCGCGTTGGTGGTTGGCGTGGGCCCGGGACGCATCTTAAAGTCAAATCGCATCTGCTCACGTCCGTCGACATTCTCAAAATACTCGCGGAAATGAACCACTTGGCTGACGTTGAGTATCTCAGGCTGAGCCGCGAGATCGAGATCATGTGTCGATATAAAACCGGACGCTCCGAAGCCGAGCAACTTTTCCAGCACCTTCACCACCGCAATTTGACGCTCGCGGCTGTTCGTACCTTGAAGAATCTCGTCCAGTAGAAAAAGCACCTTAGTATTGGACGTTCTAGCGTGCTGTGAAGTATCGACTACTTGCTTCAACCGATTCAGCTCAGCCATGAAATAGGAGACGCCGTCTTTCAGACTATCGCGAACACGAATGCTGGTCGCGAGGCTGTACAAATTCGTTTCCATCTTCGTCGCGCAAACGGGACTGCCCGTGCGCACTAGTAACTGATTCAGTCCGACCGCGCGCATGAACGTGCTCTTGCCTGCCATATTCGAACCTGTCACAAGCACCAGAGGTCGATCAGCGGCTATTGCGATGTCATTCGGAACTCGCGCCGAATCTGCCAGTAACGGATGCCCTAGTTGTTCAGCGACCATCGAAATGCCAACTGCCGTCGGCGGGCCAGGAAAGGCCCAGTCCGGGTATTCGTCCGACAATGTGGCTCCGCTAACAATCGCTTCGCATCGGCCCAGCGCTTCAAACCAGCCTCCGACTGCCGAACCAAATTGTCGTTGCCATCGCTCGAGCAGTTCCAGGACACGATAGTCCCACATAAAAGCCAACTGTAGCATCAGATAGACGATGTACAGCAACGGGTCGCGCTGCAAGTTAGCGAGTCGCACGACCCACAGAAGTTTTTGGAAGCCCACTACTGCACTCTGCTCCCCTCGCGTTGAAACTTGTCGAATTTCATCGAGCAAACCGCCATCGTGTGGCAGATGCTCGAAGGCTTTAAAGACGTTCGAAAACCGGAAGACCGCTTGATGCTGGCCGGTAACTCGCAAAAAAATGTCGTGTACCCAGCTCCCCCAGAAAATCGTCACTAGCAAATTGATTGCGAAGCCCCCAACGATAAGTGCTACGCCGACGTTGGCTACATCCTTAGACTCGGAGTACAGACCAGCAACCAACGCAACGAAACCACTTACGACCAGCGCCGGACCCGCCCAGCTAAGCAAGTGCGCGGCACGATGCGCGGGCAACCAACGCGGTTCTTCCGCCCACTTGGGTAACCCATAAACATCCTCGGTGCCGTCACTGCTGGCACTCACCGTCTTGATGATTGAAAGTCGTAGTGCACGTTGATCCCTTAAGGCCAAGACCGATTTCTGCCGTTCCGTCACCGTGTCCCAAGTAGGGATGTCGGTCAACCAAGTTTGCAAGGTGCGTCGACCTGGTAACGTACCCGCCAAGTTGAGCAACTGAAGCAGACTCGCTTGACCTCCTACATCGAGGTCATCCATGAAGGGCTGCACACTAAACTCCGGCAGAAGTCGCTGAGGCGCAAGTTCATTCCAGTCTCGGTTCAGTCTGGCCAACAGATGCTGGAACAGTCCTTGGTGTGACGTGAGTTCTGAGAGTTTCAATCGTAGGTGCTCGTGCCATACGATCGCAATCATAAAGCCTGCCGCAGCCAACCAACCCGCTATCAAAAGCGAGCCACGATTTTCGACTCCAGCGTACCCAAGTAACAAACCCACAGCCGCGGTAAAAAACAGCCCGGTTCGCACCCAGACCATGCGTCGACTGCGGACTTGTATCTCTGCAAGTTTCACCGCAATCAGTTCCAACTGAGCTTCGTACTGCTTGCGAGCCGTAATAGGCGGTTGAGTTTGCAAAGGGCTGTTAATGGTTGACTCCCATGCGAATTTAATGACCTGAAGTAGACTTCGAGTATCGCATCCAATCGCAGTTTCTAACATCCCGGTGTGCTAATTGGCCTCCAAACGCTCGCATCACGCAAATAAAAAACTCTGCTCGCGAATGGTTGCGCGAGCAGAGTTTTTACTTTTCAATTCTGAAACTTATATTTTACTGGTTCGAATTGTCTGAGCCTTCGCGGGAAGACTGGTCGCTGCTGCCAGAATCGCGATTCGATTCTGAGTCACTTGACGACGCATCACTATTGCTATCGCGATCACTGGTGTCATTCCGCGATTCATCGGTTACTTGCGATTGTGGCTCGTTGCCACCGTTCGCTTGGCCAGATTGGTCGTACTGTCCATAACCCGCTTGCTGTTGGGTGGCGCCATTGGTATTCATGTTGGCACTGTCATTGAAATAGACAGGGCGACCATTGATGCAAATGAATTCGCGACCCGATGCGTCCCGACGCAGCATGTACACAGGTCCCTGATTAACGCTGCCCTGCGACAACATACCTTGATTCATGCCAGATTGTGCATCCTGCTGCATCTGCCCTGAACCCTGCACTTGACCTGCGCCCATCGAGCCGTTCTGCATCGAACCTGAGTTCTGCCACTGTTGGTTTTGGTTGGGCTGCATTCCGTATTGCTGGCCCTGCACTTGCTGGCCCTGATACAGTTGACCTTGATACTGCTGACCCTGAACCCGTTGTCCTTGGAATGAACCCTGATTTTGTAGGTTCTGGCCCTGAACGTTCTGGCCCTGAACATTAACACCTTGGTTCAGCTGGCTTGGATTGAGCTGGGTCTGGTTTTGAACTCGGCCGTTCGCTTGTACTCCGTTCGCTTGCACATTGCCATTCAAGTTGGTGTTCGACTGCACGTTACCTGGATTGGCTTGCAAATTACTTTGAGCCTGGGTGCGAAGGTTGGCTTGAGTCTGGCTATTTTGCAATTGCGTGTTCGATTGAGCTTGAACGCCGGCGGCAGCCTGCGAATTTTGGGCAGCATTACCCGCAGTGTTACCCGCGTTGTTTAGTGTGTTGCCGGCATTATTGAGTGTGTTGCCCGCATTGTTTAACGCTTGACCCACTTGCGCACGCGGTGTTGCAGGTGGAGTTGTTGGAAGTTGCGCGAACGCACTCACACTCAAACAAGTTAATGTGCTAAATAGCGACGTCATGATCAGTTTTCTTTGCATGCTTCTTCTCCGATGAAAATGTACTGGGGTTCGAACCATGACTATTGATGGGGAAGTCTTTGGTCGATTGATTGAGAGAAGTGATTCGCAACTCATGTGCCATGTGCCAACGAGTGCTGGTTGAAAACGGCTTTGAGGCGAAGATGCTACTTAAAGAGTCGTTTAAACTCATTTAAGGCGTAGTGCCGCCATAGCAGTCAAGTGCAAAGTGATCACTTGAGCGTCAGCTTGGTTTAATCTTGTTCAAGAGTGAACGTTTACGCGCGATCAACCAGCTAACGTGGATTTTCGAGGTGGGCTAAGACCAGGGCAAGGTCTGAGGGAGTTAAGCCACTAATGCGGCTTGCCTGATCCAAACTAGCGGGACGAACTTTGGTCAATTTCTGCTTTGCTTCGATCCGTAAGCCAACAATACGTTCGTAGTCAAAGCGCTCTGGGATCCGTTTTTCGGACAAACGCCGCTGCCGTTCGACCTGCACCTCTTGGCGAGTAACGTACCCCTCATACTTGACATCCCACAAAACTTGGTCTGCGACTTCTGCCGAGTATTGCCTCAGTTCCGGAATTAACTCGCAGATTTCCGGCCACGCAACGTCGCTCCGTTTTAGGTACTTAATACCTGTCACATTCTCTATGCGAGCTGACTCTAGGGACTTCATTGCCGACTCGATCGATGCTTCTTTAATTTCCACTCGTTCAACTCGGTTGGCATCGACTAAGCCACATGCGCTGCCAATTCGGGTAAGCCGACGGTCGGCGTTGTCTTGACGAAGTAGCAAGCGATATTCAGCGCGACTAGTGAACATGCGGTAGGGTTCATCCACGCCGCGAGTGACTAGGTCATCAATTAAAACGCCGATGTAAGCTTGATCGCGAGCCAGCACTAATTCCGGTTTACCAGCGCATTTCAGCGCCGCGTTGGCACCAGCAATCAGTCCCTGTGCGCCCGCTTCTTCGTAGCCCGTGGTGCCGTTGATTTGCCCCGCGAGGAACAATCCATCGACCACCTTGCACTCAAGAGTCGGGCGCAATTGTTCAGGCGGACAGAAATCATATTCCACTGCATATCCGTAGCGCATGATCTGCGCTCGCTCTAATCCAGGAATGAATTTCAGCATTGCATCTTGAACATCGCGTGGGAGGCTGGTCGAAATACCATTCACATAAATTTCGGCTGTATCGCGGCCTTCGGGCTCCAAAAACAATTGATGACGATCTTTGTCAGAGAAGCGAACAATCTTGTCCTCGATGGACGGGCAATAACGTGGGCCCCGCGACTGGATAGCACCGCTGTACATCGGTGCTCGATGCAGATTCGCGCGAATCAACTCGTGCACCGCTTCGCACGTATAAGTGATGTAGCAGGGGACTTGCGGCTTGGTGAGCGACTCAGTCAGATAAGAAAATGGAACGGGATCATCATCGCCCGGTTGCAATTCGGTGGCAGCGAAGTCGATCGAGTTGGCGTTCAAGCGGGGAGGTGTGCCCGTCTTGAATCGATCCAGTTGCAAGCCTAGTTGGCTAAGGGAACCACTGATGCCCGCCGATGTCCCCTCCCCTCCCCTGCC
>JANPLP010000502.1:0-7148 GCA_031426595.1 Planctomycetia bacterium
TCGAACAAATCCATCTTCTTTGGCTCATCCTTGGCTTGCGCAAGATATTTGCGCATCGAATAAGCCGCCAAGCTCAAACGCAACTTCCCCGGCTTCGGCCTCTCGAAAGGCTCGATCGCCTTCGCCGTTTGCAGCGCTACCAATCCACCACTAACTGACCCCATCGCAATACCAACCGATGCTGCCTGCAAGAAAAATCTGCGATCCATAAGACGAACTTTCAAAAAGTACCTAAGCCGAGAGGAAACTAATCACTCAGTTTAACGAACACATCGGAAACTTCACGCTTTTGCATGCCCCCTTCTTCACTGCCCGATACGCCGCACCATCGAACCGAGAATCTGATGCCAACATAACCCATGTAGGCGAGACTCTGCGAGACTCGCAGTAATCAGCTTCCCGGAGAGACGCGGCTACGTGAGCCGCGAATTGTGCGCGGATAACTTAGTGCCGTAACCGCCTCCTCCGGGAGTTTCGATGGTCAAGCGATCGTGAACGTCAAGCTGCAGGTGACAACAGTGAGCAAGCCGGATGACTTCTCCAGCTGCTTTTCGCAGAGTGTTTCGTCCAGCTCCGCCATGCGTTCCGCCCGCGACACCGTACGGCAAGAAAACTCCTCGGCGCGAGGTCAACAACGACAACTCGACCGCCTCGAGGAACTCGAATTCACGGACGATTCCCTCCCCGCCTTGCCATTGCCCAGCACCTCCGCTGTCAGTTCGCAAACCGAACCGCAGCAAACGCACCGGATATCGCAACTCGAGAATCTCTGGATCGGTTAAACGCGTGTTGGTCATGTGCGTGTGCACGCCACTGGCCCCATGTGACCCCTGCGTTGCGCCTGCACCGCCGCAGATCGTTTCATAAAATCCGAATCGCTGGTTACCGAACAGGACATTATTCATCGTCCCCTGCGAAGCGGCTGCGACTCCAAATGCGCCGAGCAACACATCGACAACTCGCTGTGACGTCTCCACATTGCCGGCCGCCACGGCGGGGCTGTCTGCTGGACAATCGCTGGGTGGAGGGTTCAGCACGCCGATCGGAACTTTCAAATTGACACATCGCATCACACCTTCGTTCAGCGGTAATTCGTCAGCGATCAAGCATCGGAGGACATACATGACCGCCGCCGTGACTATGGAAGGATTCGCGTTGAAGTTGGTGGGGCTGACCGGTCCGGTGCCTTCAAAATCCAAAGTCACTTGCCCCGGCTGCGGAAAATCGATGCGAACGGTGATCGGGGTTCCGTCGTCCAGATGATCTGTAAAACTGCAAGCTGTTTGCGGCAACCGTTTAAGAAACTGCGTCACCCGCTCGGCTGCTGCGGCCAGCAAGTATTCGGAGTACTCCTCCAATCGATTCCATCCCAGTCCACTCGCCAGTTCCATGAGCAAGCTGACACCGCGCGCGTTCGCGGCTTGCTGAGCCGCCACGTCAGCCAAGTTTTCTGTGATGGCGCGCGGCGGATAGGGCGCGCTACTCAGCATCTGCTTAAGCTCTTCAGTCCGATCTTCGCAGGCCGCTGTAAGATAGCGCGGAGCGATCACCACACCCTCTTGCCCCAACCGCGTCGCGACCACCGACATCGAACCGGGAGCCACTCCGCCGATATCTGCATGATGAGCTCGATTGGCAACGAACATTTTCGGTTGGTCATCCGCACCAAAGACCGGTGTTACAACCGTCACATCGGGCAAGTGCGATCCGCCGCGATAAGGATCATTCGTGATGAAACAATCACCACGTCGAATCGTAGGGAAGGCTTGCATGATGCCCCGCACCGTCTGCCCCATCGCCCCCAGATGCACCGGAACGTGGGGCGCATTCGCAAGCAACTTACCTTGAGCATCGAAGACAGCGCAACTGTAGTCACGACGCTGCTTCACATTGACGCTCACCGCGGTTTGCTGCAGAACCACTCCCATCTGCGTCGCAATCGCGGACAACCGCTGTGCCAAGCAATCGCGGACGACCGGATCAAACGCGGCGTGCACTTGATTCCTAGTGTTCGATTCGCCCACGGCTACTTGTTCCAGCCAAAGCGTACCGCCGCTCATCGCTCGTGCCTGCCAACCTGAATCGATCACCAACGTCGATCCTTCGTTTAGCACAATCGCGGGTCCTACAATGCGATCTCCGGGCCTGATCTTCGAACGCTCGATGCGAGCCAGCGAACCTTCCGCTCGAGTAACGATAGTGTTGGCGACTACACTCGTCGAGGACACTTCGTCAACCGGCGACTCAGTCGGTAACGGATAAGCCGACTTCCCCAAGGCCTCGATGCGGAGTGCGACCAATTCGATCTCGCGTCCGCGGCGAGCGTATCCGAAACGTTTCTGGTGTTCAGCATGAAATGCCTCAGCGACTAGGCTGCGATCAAGCCAGGGGACGGTCAGTGTTGCGTCGGTACCGCGATACCTTACTTCAGCCCACACTTGCGATGTGATTTTCTCCGCTGCTACACCCAACTTCGCTAATTGCTCAGTCAGCTCGCGACCGCGCGCGAGCGTCTGTTCACTCAACGACTCCCAATCGCAATGCTCAATCAACTGGTAAACAGGTACCGCACCATCGCGACGCAGATCGGACAAACCCATACCAATAGCACTGAGCAAACCTGCCTCCGCGGAATCGATCACTTGAGACATCCCAAGCAATTCAGCGATCTCGCAAATGTGCTGACCTGCCGCGCCGCCAAAGCCGACCAAACAGGCCCCTCGAGGATCGACTCCTTGAGCGGTGGATACGGTTCGCACCGCAGCCGACATCTGCTCGTTTGCTAAGCGTCGTAAGCCGATTGCGAGTTGCTCGCGCGTTTCCATCGGTAGCGCACCGCGCATCTCTTCTAACAATTCATCCAACCTTGAAAGGATCGCTGAATCATCGAGCGGAAATGGAAACTGCTCCTTAGGCAAGCGCCCGAGGTACACGTTCAAATCGGTAATCGTCAGCGGTCCGCCGCGCCCGTAGCACGCCGGTCCAGGCGACGCTCCCGCGCTCTGCGGCCCAACACGCAATGCCACGCCATCGAACCAGCAAATTGAACCTCCGCCGCTCGCCACCGTTTCGATGGGTAGCGTGGGCGTGAGAATTCGCACACCGGCTTTTAGAGATTCGTATTGCAGTTGATGGTCCGTCCCGATGCGACACACATCCGTGCTCGTACCACCCATATCCAAGCCGATCAGTTGCGCCGTCTTCAGCGACTTGCTCAAGCCCTGCAGTGCGACCACACCGCCCGCTGGTCCCGACAAGATACTGTCTTTCCCTGCATAGCCCTGCCATTCACTCAAACCGCCCGCACTGGTCATAACATGCAGTTGCACCTGAGCACCGCCAAATTGCGCGACCAGTTTAGCCAGATAACTGCGAATGATTGGGCTCAGGTAGGCATCGACGACAGTCGTTTGAGCTCGCGCCACCAGCTCGACGAGTGGCGCTACGTGGCTCGAGCGGCTGATGTGCTCAAATCCCACCGCACGTGCTAGTTGCTCCAACTGCACTTCATGTTCAGCGTTCATGTAGCTATGCATTAGGCAGATCGCCAGCGATGAACAACCCGCCGCGCGGGCTTGCGCTAGCTGATCGCGAGCCCGTTCGATATCCAGCGACTGGAGTACTTGGCCCCGAGCATCGAGCCGCTCGTGAATGCCGACAACGGTATGAGCTAGCTGCGGGAGCTTGCGCACCGCCAACTCGAAGAGGTTCGGACGGGTTTGATCGCCGATGGCAAGCAAGTCTTCAAACGGCGCGGTGATCGCGAGCGCCGTTTGAGCTCCGCGACGCGTCAGCAACGCATTCGTACCGCGTGTCGTTCCCAGCCGCACTTGGACTGGCGGAAGCGGGCTACCGAGATCACACCTGAGCAATCGCCGCACCGCCAGCACAGGAGATTCAAGCCCCGCATCGATCTCCAATCGAGATGGCTGGTCGACATAATCAGCAACGTCGCCATCGCACTCAAGCATCCCATCCGAGAACATCAGAATCCGGCGCCGCACGCGTTCTGTTCCGTTGGCGTCGAGCACTCGGAGCGAAGCACCCTCCCAAAACCCGATGGAGTCCAACCTCAATTCCGGCGCATAAATCGTATTCGTGCCCAGCACCGCACCGCATGAGATCGGCACCAAACCGCTGCTCAGCAACTTGCAACGCTTCAAGCCTCCACCCGATTCGAGAACGTAACAATCCGTGAACGTCCCACCCACATCAATCCAAGCTTGATTCACAACATCCCTCAGCGTTTAAAACGTCGTCTAACTTGTCACCTGCTACGAACTCGCCCCGCTCAAGTAGACCTCACTGCATTGTAAGCCGACAGAAGCACTACGAGCGGCCACCTGACGATGCGTCGAGTCGTACACATAAAACTTATGTGAAAAGGTGCGAGAATAGCATGGACAGAATGCTGGGTAAAATACAAAAGCATGAGCGAGTCGGCTTGCGTTTCAAATCACGCTCCCCGATTCTGCTTAGTATCTTTTTGCTTGGTTTTTGCAAGCGGCTCAAGCAGCCACTCAAGCTTGCTGGATCATGATTCCCCGCCCAGTTCCCAGACGCTGTGGTAAGCATTATGGGACTCGAAATAGTCGAGCATCTCGCGGTAGAAAGTGTGATTGGCAAGGGTAGCGCTGTCGCCGATGACACGGAGAGAGCGTTTGGCGCGGGTGAGTGCAACGTTGGTGCGGCGGGTGTCGGCGAGGAAACCGATCTCGCCTTCGGGATTGCTTCGGACGAACGTCAGGATGATGGCTTCTTTCTCGCGGCCTTGGAAACCATCGACGGTATCGATTTCGATTGCGGATAACTGCATGCGGTTACGGATCAAACGAACTTGCGCCGCATAGGGCGCGATCACAGCGATCTGCTCGGGCTGGAGACCGCTGTCGAGTAACTTGCGAACTTGAGCAACCACCCAGTTCGCTTCCTTGGGATTCCGTTTGCTGAGTCCATCGGGTTCCAATTCTTCGTCCCAGCCTGCGCCGGCTGTATCCCAGAACTCAATGATCGGCGATGTCACATCATCTTCATGAACACCCGATAAATCCGGTAACCAATGTTCGGCCACTGAAGCATCCGCGATCAATTCACCTGCATAGAACTGCTGGCTGGAGAACTCCATGATCGCTTCATTCATGCGATACTGGACCGTTAATCGTCGATAGATCGGTTGTCCATAGTCATGCACCAACCGCTCCATCAAACTGCGGCCAAGGCCTTCGCGCGCGGCTTCCGCAGAGACGACGGTGGGAGGCAATTGGCAATGATCGCCCGCGAGAATGAGTCGGTCAGCGCGCAGCACGGCGGGCCACATCGCGGGCTCGGTACACTGGCAAGCCTCGTCCATTACGACGAGGTCGAACGTGCGATCGCCGAGCAGCTCTTCGTCGAGCGTGGTTGTCGAGCAAATCACATCCGCCGAATCGAGTACATACTTGATGGTGTTCCGTTCCAGCATTCGGGCTTGTTGCCGCAGTCGCCCCGCTTCAGCGTACAGTTCCCCGCGCATGCGGTTGCCATCGCGGCTGCGCGATTCACGAGCCGCATAGCGCATCAATTGTTCGATCTCACGTTTGATATCACGTACCACACCCATATTGGCATCATTGTCGACTAACTCATCGAGCGTATGGCCGCGGAGCGCTTCAAAAACCCTCGCTGGATGGCCGACTCGTATCACCGAAGGCATCATCGAAGCCAAACGCTCGAGTAAGTTATCGACGCCCGTGTTACTTGGAGCACAGGCCAGCACTTTCGCACCTTGACGGACAGCTTGCAGAACGACTTCGGCGAGCGTCGTTGTTTTGCCGGTGCCGGGCGGCCCATGCAAGATAGCGATGTCGCGCGAAGACAAAGCAAACCGTACCGCGTCTTCCTGAGGTGGGTTTAGCGCGGTGAAGAACTCGATCGACTTGGGAGGGTCAAACCGCGGTTCGCGCAGCCCCAGCAAATTATCGCGCAGCCTTGCGGCTGAACCGCTGAGTTGATTGGCGGTGTTCATCGCGGCCAGTTGTCGTTGCCGCGTGCGTTCATCGGGCGACAAGTCTAAACGCAAGCGACTTGCCTCAGGCCAGTTGTCAACGGCCACTTGAATCACCGAGCTCGTCCGTCGACTGACTACGCCTGGAATTCCTTTGTCACCCCGGTCGTCATCGTCCGAAATAATGACGGGCGAGCCGACTTTCAAGCGATTCATGGGGAGCATTTCGTTGGCAGGTTTGGCAAGGTCGAGGAGCAACCGCCCTGCCAATCCCGTTCGATGATCCATCAAACGTAGGTTCACCAGCGTTTCGCCGGATCTCTCCGCGTCACCGCTGCGCTGCAACGACCGCCTGGCTACTAACCGTTCGCGTTCCGCTTCTGCCTCAAGTACCAACCAATGCTCCAAGCGGTTAAAGTAATCGCTCGGCGAGTCCCACTGCATGCGTCATCCGTTCCGTTTAATGTTCACGCGACCTTTTGAAATCGCCAGATGTTTTCGTTGATCCGCTATTATGAGCATAATTGCCGTTTATCGCGATGAGCCTCGGGAGTGCTTTCGGCATGATTGCAATTAAACCTGTCGAGACAGGTCGCCTCACTTTTTGCTCGTGTGACCCCATGGCTCGTCTTTCCTCTAATCAAGAACCAATTCCTTGAACGCAGCTCCCCACTCTGTTTGGAAAAATAAGGTCACTCTCGTTTGCGGTGCATCAGCGGGCTTGGGCTTGCAACTGGCAACTACGCTAGCCGCTCGGGGTGCGAAAGTGATCATGGTCGGTCGCGATATGACTCGGTTGACTGAGGCGAAGTCGCATATTGTTCGACAGTTTCCGGACGCGCAGTTGATTTTAATCGCCGGGGATATGTGTGAGTCTGAAAGCACTCGGCGAGTCGCTGAGCAGATTCGCGAGCAGTTTCCGCAACTTGAATTGGTCATCAATGCAGTCGGAGAAAGCGATCGAGGCAGTATCGAAAAACTTTCCTGCGAGCGGATGTTGCAACTGGTGCGAACCAATGTCGGCAGCGCACTGAACGCGATTCATTATTTCACGCCGCTATTGAAAGAGTCGCGCGGAGTTATTGTTTTAATTGGTTCGCTATCATCACACGTCGCGCCGCGATTTTTAGGGGGCTATTCGATCGCCAAGCATGGCCTAGCTGCA
>JANPLP010000503.1:0-6541 GCA_031426595.1 Planctomycetia bacterium
GGTAGCAACTACGCTGGCCAGATTAGTTTTGAACATCGCCACCACTCGTTTGATCTTATCGAACTCCGATACAGATGCGCTCGGTGCCGCGGGTGGCGTGATCCAAGCCTTTGCGGAGTTCGTGGCCGGCGATCGCATGGAAGTCGGTATAATCCTATTCGTGATTATCATTATCATTCAGTTTCTCGTGATCACTAAAGGTGCGACACGTGTTTCCGAAGTTGCTGCTCGCTTTGCTCTCGACGGAATGCCCGGTCGACAGATGGCCATCGATGCAGATTTGAATTCGGGAGCTATCGATGAAGTCGAAGCTCAAAAGCGTCGCGATGGCGTAACGCGGCAAGCGGACTTTTTCGGTGCGATGGACGGTGCTAGCAAGTTCGTGCGCGGTGATGCGATCGCGGGCATCATAATCACGATTATCAATATCGTTGGCGGTATCTACGTCGGCATCATGCACGCTGGACTGACGATCCAAGAATCCTTCGTGATGTTCACGAAACTGACCATTGGCGACGGTTTGGTCAGCCAAGTTCCCGCGCTTTTGATCTCGCTCGCAGCCGCCTTGTTGGTCACGCGTAGTTCGCAGTCGACCAACTTGCCAATCGAATTCCTGAATCAGTTGTTCTCGCGTCCGCAAGCGCTCGCTGTTTCGGGCGCATTCCTGGGACTATTGATTTTCACACAGTTACCCACGCTGCCTTTGTTGACGCTAGGCGGCGGTTGCGTCGGTTTAGCCATCATGGTGAACAAGCAACAACTGGGTGCGAAGAAACGCGAAGAAGACGTGACTCGCGAATCTGCCGCCGCGAAAGCAAAGCCACCCGAGAAGAAAGCGGAAGACTTCCTAGATGTGGATCCAATGCGCGTCGAAATCGGTGGTCAATTGTTACCTTTAGCCGATCCGCGGCGCGGTGGTGACCTGATGGATCGGATCAGCAATGTCCGCTCGATTCTCGCCAGCGAAATGGGAATATTGCTCCCGAAAGTACGCTTGAAAGACAAACTTAAACTACCCGACTTAGTTTACGAAATTCAGATCGCTGGCAATACAGTCGCCCGCGGTGAAGTGCATCCAAATCGCTTGCTGGCGATCGATACAGGTAATTGCACCGGAGTTATTTCAGGCATCGAAACGGTGGACCCCGCTGCTGGACGTCAGGCATTCTGGATCACCCCCGAGCAGAAGGTGCAAGCCAGTCTTTACAACTACCAGATCGCCTTGCCAGGTTCCGTCATTGCGACCCACTTGCAAGAAGTGGCTCGCAAACACGCTGATGAATTGCTGACCCGCGATGCAACGAAACAACTGGTGGATCAGTTGAAAGCGATCAGTCCAACAGTGGTCGAAGAACTGGTTCCGGGGATGATGAAGCTGTCGGAGGTGCAGACCGTATTGCAGATGCTCCTCCGCGAAGATGTTCCTATTCGTCAACTTGGCGTGATCTTCGAAACGCTCGGCGACTATGCCGGACGAACTAAAGATCCAACACTGCTTACCGAGTATGTTCGCAACCGGTTGTCACGCACGATTTGCCAGCGATTCAGCGATTCAAACGGCCAGATGCACTTGATCACCATGGATCCCCAAATGGAAGATCGCATCGCCGCTGGATTTGAATTGACTGATCGAGGCTTATTGATCCGTATGTCGCCACAAGTGATCGAAATCACCTGCCGACAAATTGCCAACCAGTTGCGATTGCTCACTCAAGCGGGTCATAAGCCGATTATCGTGGTCAGCCCGAGAATCCGCGCTGCCCTGAGACAGATCACCCAAAATACACTCCCTGATTTAAAGATTCTCAGCCACTCCGAGATCACTCGACAAACATCAACTGTTTCCGTTGGTTTGGTTTCCGACCCAGTTACCAAGGCGTAGTAAACTAGCATGGATATTCGCACCTTTCGCGCCTCAACCTTGCAGGAGGCGCTCGAACAAGTTCGCGAGACGCTCGGTCCCGATGCTGCCGTGTTGCACACACGCGAAGTTAAACGCAGCCGACTAGGCTTATTCTCGAGCAGGCTTGTTGAAGTCGAAGCCAGTATCGAGATGCCAACCGTAAATCGCCTGGCAAAACAAACGGTCGACACGCAGAAACCGGCGAACATGCGGGCCTCAGTTGCCAGCGCATTAGTAGTGGGCAGCTCTGAACTTGATGTCGCACAGGCCAAAACTGTTCCAGCCGTGGCAGCAGTGGCGCAACCGCAGGTCAGAAGCAACGAACCATCCGTCAAGTTACAGCCAGAACCAGTCGCGGCAACTGCAGACTCCCTTCTGCTGCCATCCCAGTCTTTACAGGCTCGCTCGACAAAAGCCAGGCAGTCATTCGGTGGTCTAAGCAAATCAGTCTTTGACTCGGAACCTACCGCGAATTCACTGAGTTCAACGTCATCGGCCTTGTATTCAAACATGCACTCGCCCGCAATGGTCGATGCGATAGCCACGATGTTGGATGCAGGTGTCGATCCGAACATCGCTAAGCAGCTAATGCAAACAGCTGTTGAGCACCTATCTGATGAGCAGGTGAATGATGCCTTGCTGCTGCAAGGGCAAATCGTCCAGTTGGTTGGGAAGAGCCTACGTGTGGCGGAACCGCTTGCAGTCACGCACGGTGAACAGGCTGTCGTCGCGATGATCGGGTCCACAGGAGTCGGCAAAACCACGACCCTCGCCAAGATTGCTAAGAATTTGCAAGTCGACCAAAGCTGCGAAATCGGCTTGCTGACGATGGATATTTTTCGGCCGGGCGCTGTAGATCAGTTGCTGCAATACGCCGAGTCGCTGGACGCCACAGTCGAAGTCGTCAGTTCCGCCCATCAGTTCACCACCGCACTGCAGCGATTGAAGCACTGCGATATTGTCTTCATCGACACCGCCGGGCGTTCTCCCAACGACCCTGAGCAGATTCAAATATTGCAAGAGATCCTTGACGCGGCTCAGCCAACTTCGGTGCAATTGGTTGTTAGCGCTACGAGCTCAACCAGCCATGTTAAGCTTGCAGTACAGCAATTCGCGCCGCTCCATCCCACCGGACTAGTGATCACAAAACTCGACGAAGCCATCGAATTTGGTTCTTGGCTATCCGTTCTGCAACAAATCGAGTTACCGGTCAGCTACATTGGCCATGGTCAGCAAGTACCGCGAGATATCATGCCCGCCAATCGCCGACGGCTCGCGAATTTTCTGCTCGGACACGCAGCCCAACCTCAGACCGGCGAGTAACGCTCTGTGCTCAATTCAATGCTGGGTTCACTGCTAGATTCAGTGTTAGATGTAGTTGAACAACGTCAACTTGGTGACTTGCCCCATCAACTGTAGAGATGCTTCCAACGCCGCCTGCCGTCCGCTGAGTTCTGAAATGGTTTGGGCGAAGTCGGCATCCAGCTCATTCGACTCCACTTCCTTCAATCGAATCTGCTGGTCCGCAGAGCTGCTTTTGATACTTTCAATCGATTGTTGCCTGGCACCCACGATGCCGCGAGCGAGCGACAGACGCTGCAGATCGGCATCCAGCGAATCGACGATGCTCGGCAAATCCTCTTGCCGGTTATTAGTGATGGCTGTCCGCAAGCGACTTATTGAACTAAAAACTCCCTCAACCTGCACGCCGCTGACATCAGCACCTCGGATGACATTGTTGGTGGCATTTGACGTGCCGGATGTCGAGCTCGCATCGCGGCTCACCAAGCCCAGGCCCCACGCGGCTTGACTTCCGCCGACGTTGCTTACGGACAAAGGTTGCGCACCATTCAAAGCCGAGAGGATCAGCCCATTCGCGCCGGTTCCCAGCGATGCTACAACCCGCGTCGCTGGCGTAAAATTTGTATCGTTGTTGTTGATGCGACTAATGACGTCGTTTACGGTAAGAGCGCCGTCAAGATTCACGCTAAAGCTGGTCCCGTCCGTGCGCGTGATTAATAAGTCGTCGGTCGTATCGCTGATAAAGATGCCTTGGCCCGAGTTCAATTGCGAAAGCGGCGTATCGTAACTGAAAGTTCGCAGACCCAGTCGCGTGGCGAGATCGCCACCGTTTTCGGCGATGGTCAAGTTCGTGCCGCTTTCTAAACTGCGAATCGCAATGTGACGACCCGTGGGGTCAATTGTCGCTTCGACCTTGGCACCTGAGCGGCGAACAATGTTGAGCAAATCTTCGACGGTGCTCGCGCCGGTTGTCGAGATGATGTAACTCTTTGTACCTTGCTGGATCGTGAACGATTCACCAGGCACGATGCCACCACCACCAAACAGGCTGGAGAGCGGCGTGTTAAGTCTAAGTCGCGGATCAAGGTCGTCGCCGATCACTGGCGCATTCGAAAGAATACCACCTGTTTCAATACCTAGATCTTTAGCAGTATTTCCTCCGCCCACCTCACGAATATTAATGAAGCCAGCCAGACCATCCGCGAAGTCCACTTCCAAGCCGGTTGCACCTACGGTTGCAAGCAGTGTACGACCGCTCAATTGTTTCCCATTGATCGCAGCGGCTACTTCGCCCAAGTTATAGGCGTTCGACAGATCGATCTCCACCTGCTCAATATTGTCTGAGAACTCGATCGACCCACCCCGTACGCCGTCGCCGCGATTCAAGAGCGACAAAGGTGTTGCCGGCGTCAAGCGAGGATTGAGATCGGTGGTTCCGACGACGAAATCACTGCGAACCCCAAACGTGTCCTCCGCTGTAACGTTAGCTGCCACCGTTGCGGCGGAATCAGAAATCGTTAGCAGCTCGTCGTTCTTTCCCGTGTAACGCATCGCCCCAGCAGCTGTTGTGAACGGGAGTGTCGTTACGCTGCTACCGGCGAAAATGTACTGATCCTGGAACTTTGAATTGCCCAACTCTGTCATTCGAACATAGGCGGCTTGTAACTGTGCATTCGCCGCTCCGCGTTCTTCGTCCGAAAGTGTATTGTTTCCAACTTGTACCGCTAAGCCACGTATCTCAGTCATGACCGACTGAGCCTGTGCCAAAACAGTCTCGGTCGCGCTCAGCAGCGTATCGGCGCTAGTCAGATTCGTATCAACCTGTTGCTTGAACTCCAGTTGCCGCTGGGCAGCTAGCGAACGAATGGCTGCACCCGGGTCTTGGCTGGGACGCTGTATGCGCCGGCCAGTACTCAGTTGCGTTTGCAGATCGGTAATCGAATTTTGGTCGGAGTTGATCTGATACAGCAGCCGCGAAATGGACAACGCGGAGGAAGATCGTGTAGCTCCAACTGGATAAAAACTCGCGGCCATTTTTTCTCATTCGCAATGCGTATGAACTAGCGAACTATAGATTCATCAAGGTGTCGAGCAATTCATTGGAAGCCTGAATCACTCGGCTGCTCGCTTGAAACGCGCGCTGGTAGAAAATCATTTTTACCGCTTCCTCGTCCAAGTTAACGCCGGTAATACCCAGCAACTTGCCTTGCAGAACTTTAAAGTAGTTTTCCAAGCCTTCGGTTACACCTGCCTGGACATTGATGTCTTGCGTGGTGCGGACGACAAGATCTTCATAACTCTGCTTGATCGACCGACCACCTAATTGCTCGAGCGGCTCATCAAATGCCTGGGCCAGCTTCAACGCGTTGTCGGTACCACCGCCGACGCCCGTGTTGCTTGCACCGAACATCCGAGGATCTGTCGCAACGATCGAGTTCACCGCAATCGTAGATGCCGAGTCACCCTCGAAGAACGTATTGATCCCGGCTGCAGCCAAGAAATTGGTCGAGTCGTTTTGGAACGAGAAGGTGATCTTGTCCGAATCCGATTCAATGCGCAGCTTGCCCTCGGACGTGATGCTTGCGTTGATTCCTGAGATGGCATTGATCGAAGTCGTGATGTCCTCGAGCGAACTGTCATTCGCCCCGCCATTCAATTGAACTCGAACAACATGCGTTTTTGTGAGGCCCGTAAGGGAGTCGATCACTTGGATCTCAAATTCACCGTTTTTGATATCGATCGGCAATCCAGCTAAGTCGACCGCAGCGCTGGTATCATCCGCGGCGTTCGTCCCTGTAACACTCGCAAAGCCAACCAAGCCCTGTCCTTGGGAGTGAATCAAATTAAACTGCGCGATCAGGTCACGAGCGAATTGATCGAGATTGTCGAACGCTGTACCCGCTGCGCTATCGCGAGCGCTGTAGTATCCGTTAAGCCGACCGCTGGAAACTTGCAGTGGCGAATCGGTATCAGCCAGCCTTATTTCAATGCTCGATCCCTCAGCATTCTGCGTCGTGGCGACCGCAACTTTCCGCTGCAGGCCGTCCGCTACTAAGTACTCACCACCTACAAACACGGTTACCGAACCGCTCGTTTGCTCCGAGGTTCGGATATCGACGATAGTGGCAAGTTCATTGAGCAACTGAACGCGTTCGTCGCGTAAGCCCACCGCATCGCTGTTGATCGCGCCACCACCTTCAATCTCGACAATCTTGGTGTTTAGCTGGGCCACGCGCTCGGTCAGCCGATTGATTTCGGAAGCGGATTCGCGAATGCCTTGATTCAGCTTCCCTTTTATGTCAACCAATTGCGAGTTGACTGATCGAATGTCACTGG
>JANPLP010000504.1:0-4927 GCA_031426595.1 Planctomycetia bacterium
AAGAAGTCTTTGAGGCAGGTGATCGCACTGCGAGCCTCGCGCTACCCCTATGGCCTTACCTGATAATGGTCGCGCTCAGCTTCCTTGTCATTGATGTAGCCCTACGCCGAATCGATTTCTCGCTCTGGTTTCGCCGAACAAGCTGACGAACGTGACAAGTGAGAAACTACTTAGCATAAGGCGCTGTAAGCGGATCGCCGATTACAATGTCTTCCCAACCTACGAAGCGCGAGGCGGCGTAAAAGCTCTCGGCTAGTGTCCAACCCTGAGTGTAGCGATCGAATAAAACCGTCGGCGAAGCGATGGCTGGCAAAAACGGTTCGTCGCAATACCCCTTCACCCCCGTGACCCGCGAATCGATCAAATCGGCCACCAATGATTGACCACCGCTTGTAGGGAGAAACGTTCGGCCGCTGGTTGAAACGGCAGTTTCGGCGATGGCACCTGGGGCGAACTTGATCGACTTGTAGCTCTCAATTGTAAACTTGCCATCGTTACTCCCCCATGAAGCATATCCCATCAGGCCTGATTTGTTACCAACGAAAGCGTCTGTTTGCTCCAACTCATGAGTTTGACCAGCCTTCTGCAAATTGGCTGCTGAGGCCAACAAATCGGCGTTCCAGTCCTTCACACCCAGACCACTAATCATTTCCATATTTGTCCGACCATCCTTGCTAGGTAACTGCGGTACCTTAGCCACGTCGCTTGCTTCAGCACCCACGCTGGCGTCGAGAAAGATGGCGCCGGTCGGTTTGCTCGTATCGGATGCGATCGAAGTGTCCACCAATGCCATGGCTGCTTCGACCGTGTAGCCGTCGAGGCGGGTGACTAAGTAGCCACCATGCTTCGCGTGAGAAAATCGCTCTGTCGAATTGAAGTAATTGTTAACAAAACAAGTTCCCTTCCAGCCACCTTCGTCGATAACCACTTTCAAGGAAGCTGGACGGTCGAAGTAATCGAGCGCCGCAATGTAGGAATCTAATGAAGGCTGAGTGTTCGAAAGACCAACCGGTGCTCCCGTCAGTCGAATAGGAATTCCCTTCGTCAGCACAATAAAATCAATCTGCGAATCTTTAGCCAGAAACTCCTTGAGCGGCTTTTCAATGGACTCTTGAAAAGCAGCAAATGGCAATGTCTCATTCGCCGAGTTCAGGGCTGAATCGGGACAATGGACTTGCAGTACTTTCTTCACCCCTTGCTTTCCCATGTAGTGTTTAGCGATTTGCATCGAAGCAGGACTATCCAAATTCTCAATCACGAGCACACGGTCGGTGATCGACGTTTTACTCGTTGACGAGCATCCAAGCCCCAATAAACACAGAACTGCAGTCAATATCCACTGCTGCTTTTTAAGCATATCGCTCATCCTTCGTTACAAATCTCACTGAGTTGCAATGCCCATGCAGAAAGGATCGCGAGGATCCAGAATCAACTCGGCTTCACCATTGACGAAGGCCGACCCGGTAATGCTAGGCAGAATCCGATCACGCTCCGCAACCTCATACGAGGCTTCGAAGATACTTCCGACGATACTCTCTTGTCGGTGAATTTGGCCTGGGGCCAGTTTCCCGTCGGCTGCCAAGCAAGCAACCTTAGCGCTCGTTCCGGTTCCGCATGGCGATCGGTCGTAAGCTGCACCCGGGCACATGACATAATTTTTTGCATCGGCTGACACTATCGAAGTCGGCGCGCCGATCAGTTCAACGTGATCGATCTCAGCACCCTCTGCGCCGGTGATCGAACCCGAGACCAATGCCGCTCGGATGTCACCGGTCAGTTGCTTAAGCTGACTCAGCGATTGGATGTCGACCGGCAAACCGTGATCTTGGCAAATGAAAAACCAATTGCCTCCCCAAGCGACATCCCCATGCAAGACTTGCCCACTCGCCAGCTTAACCGGCACACCCTTGCGAAAGCGATAGCTCGGTACATTTTGGATGCGAACGCGGTTAGCACCCAATAGCTCAAATTGAACCGGTCCAACGGGCGTATCCAACTGATGAATCCCCGTGGTCACCCGCTCCATATGCTGCAGCGCGATCGCCACGCCGATCGTGCCATGGCCGCACATTCCCAAGCAGCCAACATTGTTGAAAAAGATAACTCCCGCCATGCTTGCTGGATTCTCTGGCGGCACCAGCAGAGCACCGACCATCACATCCGACCCTCTTGGCTCGCAAACAATGGCTCGCCGGTAATCATCGTACTTCCGCACAAATAAGTCGCGGCGCTCAGCCATCGATCCGCTACCCAAATCAATTGGACTTGCGACAACAACTCGCGTCGGCTCCCCGCCGGTATGGGTGTCAATAACTCGAATGCGTGTCATAAGGTTGTGTCGTTCCGAAATGAATCTGGGCGGATCAGTCAACACGCATAAAGATACTTTGTCCTCGGGCTATCGCCCAGCCGACAGTTGGAAGTTGTCGCCTGATTGCTTTGCCTCTATCAGTCGCGTGTTTGCATGCAAGGAACCAAGTACTCTACCGGCCAGAGCGATCCCGCTGAGCATCGCCCCTTCGACTCGAGGCCCGCCACACCAATCGCCGCATGCCCCAAGTCCTCGCTGAGCATCCCACAGCGACGATTCCGGCAACGCTTGTTGCGGTCTAGCGTATAACCACCGATGGGCTTGCGCAAATCGTCGCGCGGGCAAAGCTCGCCCCGTTATGGACAGCACCTCCGACAACAACTCTTCCATGATCTTCTCGCTGGGGGATTCCAGATTGGCGCTTGCGTACGCTGGATTCGAATGCAGAACCCACGTATCGGGCGACACAGCGCGGCCCGGCTTGCTAGAGTCGCGAGCAATCCAGCTCAGCGATCCGCAGTTGATAAAAGCCGCGTCGAACGATACATCCCACGGCTGCTCGAATGCGATCATCACCGCCCAGCACGGCAGCATTTCGACTTCCCCTAGTCGCTGTTTCCAGTTGCAAGCCTCGGGCACCAGCGTTGCTACCTGCGCGGGTGGACAATTGAACAGCACGACGTCAAATGTACCCAAATCAACGCCCGCTTCATCTGCCAAACGATACCCACCTTCGCAATCAAGTTTAGGGTCGGAGTTGCTGGGAACAATCGACGCAACGCGCGTGTTGGTCTGTACTTTGAGTTCGCGGACGAAATGTTGTCCCAACGCATTCATCGTTGGCAACCCGACATAACGCGATTGCGGCGTCACATCGCGAACGAGATCCGGTCCCTCGAGTTCCACGACTCGTCCTCGCCAATCTCCCACGCAACCTTCGTCTACCCAGGACTCTAAACGTTGCTGCAACCGCGGATCGCGAATCGTAAAGTACTGAGCACCGTGATCCACAGTGTTGCCACTCTCCATCCGGCGCGTGGCGGCACGTCCGCTCGCACGACTCGATTTTTCAAAGCACGTGACGTTCAAGCCATGATCTGCCAGCGTGCGTGCGCACAATGCGCCGCCTATTCCAGTCCCGATCATGGCGATGCGCGGCGGATTGGCATACACGGGCCGCGCTACGCGTTGCTCATACGCTGGCATGTCAACTCGTCGTTCGTGCTCCGCTATCGGACGCGTCCGAACAGCCCCAAACACAGGTTGTTCCGGAGCGAACGGTCGGTCGAACTGTCCCAAGCACCACAACAATCCGCCATAAGAGGCGGGATCGCGACCGTCCAGAGCGAAGCGATGATTGAGGTCGAATAAGCGAGCGAGAGCTTGCCGGTGGTTGCCCGACCAGTGCACGATCGCTTTGCCCCAGGTCATACGCACGTTATTGTGCAGTTCTCCGTGCTTGAGCAGACTCTGCTGCGCCGCGTCCCACAATCGCTGGCCTGTTTGCCCTCTCGCAAGTCGCTCCCAAGAAAGCACCTCGCGCGGATCGCGTTCATGCCTTTGAAGAGTCTCAATTGCCCATCGCGGAAGCGCACTATCAGTGTCGACGTCTTCGCGATAAAAGCAGTACCCGTAAGCCAACTCGCGCCAGATCAACAACTCGTCTAAATATTTTTCAGCACCAGCCCTCGATGCTTCGCGCGCGATACGCATCGGTGAGACCATTCCATAGTGCAAGTAAGCCGACATGCGACTGACACCATCTACTTCGATGGAGTTCCTTCGCGCGGCATACTTGGCCAAACCCACTCGCTTGAATTCATTCCAACGTGCATAACCAGCGTGTGACCCGCCGCGAGTGTCGGAGACAGGCCCAATCGAATGGTCGATTGCGCACTGTGACACAATGTCGGCTATCTGATGAGGGTCGCGACCGCTTAAGTCCACTGACGCAAATGGCGCGACCATAGTTTTTAAGTTGCTCGTTGAACAGGCTGGCCACTCGCGATTCAGCCGCTCTTTGTACAGTTTTGCAGTCGCATCGCGGTAAGCGAACGCGCGTTCATAGGCTCGACCAACTAACTTCATCGGCACGACGCAAGCTGTATCGACGGCCAACACAGCGGCTCGCGCAGCCCGTAACTGCTGAATCCAACGTCGAGTCGCTTCGACGGGGAAATCATCAGTCACCACGACCGCTGAGGTAGTTGCTAGCTGAGCCAGTCGGGGGCGCTCGAAGCCTGCTCTTTCAACGTGCAAAACATACTCAATTCCCAACTCCCGATAGCCCTCTTGTAGATCGCAAGCCGCTTCGAGAATGAATGTGTGATGGCGATCTGCAGCGAACCCGTACGATTGTGACAACCCCTGGTACACCAGCAATGGCAACTCAAAGGACTTAGCAATCTCGATCGCAACGTCCAGCGCTGGGTTCTCATCGCAGCGAAGTGCGTGATGCGTCCAGTAGACAACCCGGTCGCCGCGGTGGTTCAATTGACCCGCCGACAAAAAACGCGTTCTCTCAGCCAAGTGCATCGGTAAAGACTTGAGCCTATCGAGCAGATCAAGTTGCGTCATTAGATTATGGCTTGGGACGAGAAACGGATCAAAACTTCG
>JANPLP010000505.1:0-6889 GCA_031426595.1 Planctomycetia bacterium
GCCCAGGGTCTGCCCAGGGTCTGCCCAGGGTCTGCCCAGGGTGTCGCTGTGCGAACTAGCCATCCGTTCTATGCAGGTGTACGGAAAAATTCGGGCTGATGCAAATCGTTCGTGCTTAAACAACGGGCTTGAGAGGCTCAGGCTGAGCTGTCTCATTGACATGGAATCGTTACAGCGGAAGTTCGTTGCCGACTCCAGGCACGTAGAGGCTGTGGAACCGGATATTTTGTTGCAGTTCGCGAAGTCTTGCAATTGCGTGGATTGGCGCGATGCTTGGGCGGGATGCGTGGTCGGGGTACCTGGGCGTGCAATCTCCCTCAGCGCGATTGCGGCATGTACAATAGGACTCGTTCTTCGATTCCGAATTTTCTGCTCCGCTTCCAATCCCTCCACTCGATCCATGCTGGCAAGGTTTTTGTATGAATATTTCGCCTTTCTTGGGCTTGATCGCACGCGCGATCACTAGGGTCACAGCGCTGAGTTTCATGGGTTGGCTGGCACTGTTGACGACAGCTCCTGTGTCGGCGACGACGATGACGGCAACTGACTTAGAATATGAGCGGGACGTAGCCCCTATTCTGAAAACGTACTGCGTAGGTTGTCACAACGATACGGACAAAGAGGGCGATTTGTCGTTGATGTCACTCGACGCGCTGCGCGCGGGGGGAGCGGATGGCTCAGTGGTTATCGAGTCCAAGCCAGAGGCGAGCAGACTTTTTCAAGTAATTTCTGGGGCGGCTGAACCGAAGATGCCTCCGAATGATGAGCCGCAGTTGAAGGTTGAGCAAGTTGCGTTGCTTCGCGAATGGATCGCTCAGGGGGCACGCGGCGATTCAAAAGCAAACGGATCGATGGCCAAGTTGAACTCGCCTAAGCTTCCCAAGGATAAGAATTCGGCGCGGCAAGTTACAGCCGTATGTGGAGTTGGGGATGGAGGGTTGGTGGTCAGTAGATTCGGTTTGGTTGAGCTACGCAGTGCACAGGGAGAAGTGGTTTGGGTGTTTGATCAATTGCCCGGGAAGGTGAATCAAATCCGACGGACGCCGGACGGGAAAACGTTGGTGGTGGCGACAGGAATAGCTGGGGTAGCCGGTGAAGTGGTGTTGCTAGACATTGAAACTGGTGCGTTACAACTTCGATTGCAAGGCCATGCCGATGCAGCTTACTGTGCAAGTGCGAGCGCGGATGGAAAGTGGATTGCATCGGGCAGCTATGACAAGTCGGTGATTCTGTGGAGCCGAGCGACGGGGACTGTGGCTCGAAAATTAGCGGGACATAACGGAGCGATTTACGATTTGGATTTTGACGCGACCAGTTCGGTAGTGGCAACGGGGAGCGCGGATCAGACTGTGAAATTGTGGAGTGTGTCCGGTGGGCGTTTGGACACATTGGGTCAGCCCCAAGGTGAAGTGCTGAGCGTCCGATTTTCGCCTGACGGCCGGTACCTGTTTGCGGCGGGCGTAGATCGACAAATTCGCAAGTGGAAGTTGGAATCGCGCGAAGAACCTGCAATCAATCCGATGTTGGTCGCGCGATTCGCTCACGAAGATGATGTATTGCAAATTGAGTTCGTGGGTGTCGATCGAATGGTATCAACCTCTGTCGACCGGACGGTTAAACTTTGGGACACCGAACAGATACGGCCACTGGGTCAGGTGGCGTTGGTTGCGGATCAGCCGGTGGGGATCGTGGCTGCAACTGGTGGGCTGATTCAAGTGTTGACGGTGAAAGGAGATGCAACGGAGATTGCCGCGGACGTACTTGAGAAATTAGTCAAACAAGCTGAACAAAAGCGTGCATCGGTGGAGAGGGCAGAGCAAGTAGCCAATCGATCGCTGAACATGCCGAATGCGGAAACCAAAGTGGTCAGCGTCACTGAGGCTGAACCCAACGATGAGCTGGCGAGTGCGGCAAAGGTTGACTTGCCGGTCCAAATTACGGGATTGATTGAGTCGCGCGGTGAGGGTGGTTCAGACACTGACCTTTATCGCTTCTCCGCTAAGGCTGGCGAACACTGGATATTGGGGGTGAATGCCGCGCGGGGCGGATCGCCGCTGGATAGTCGCATTGAGATTTTGGACGAATACGGGAAGAGCCTTGTGCAGACTCGACTGCAAGCGATGCGCGAGTCTTACTTTACGTTTCGTGGGAAAGACAGTAACACAAGTGACGATTTTCGCGTGCACAACTGGGAGGACATGGAGCTGAATGAATACTTGTATGCCGGTGGTGAGATCGTGAAGCTGTGGTTGTATCCACGTGGTCCGGATTCGGGTTTCAAGGTTTATCCTGGCACGGGTTCGCGTTACACCTACTTCGGCACTACACCAACCTCGCATGCGCTGGGGGCACCGGCGTATATTGTTCGCGAATTAGTCGACGAAGAGGAAGCATTGCCCAATGGGCTGCCGATTTTCCCGATCTATTACGAGAACGACGATGATAGCTTGCGCCGGTGGGGAAAAGACTCGCGGCTCTCCTTCGAGGCGCCGCGAACGGGCGATTATTTCGTCAAGATCCGCGATGCACGTGGCTTTTCGGGAGCGGACTTTAAGTACACGCTGGAAATTGTGCAGCCGCAACCTGACTTTACGCTCAAAGTGGATGGTACGAAGTTAAAGATGCCAGTCGGAAGTGGTCGGGAATGGCAAGTAACAGCGACGCGCTTGGATGAGTTGGAAGAGGAGATTTTGGTAGAAGTGCGGGGTCTGCCTGAGGGCTTTATCGCAACCAATCCGCTGGTCATTGAAGCGGGACAAATGGTTGCTTTGGGGACGATCTATGCCACGAATGATGCGCAAAAGCTCTTGGCCACTTCGGGAGATGATGCGAATGCGAGTAAGAAGTTCGAGCTGAGCTTATTTGCAAAAAGCTTGCATGCTGGGAAGTGGATTGAGCACGAGTTGAAAGAAAAAATCGAGTTGGAACTAATGAATGCACCGGAGTTGCGAGTTCGGCTTACTGAAGTGCGCGATGCGGATCGCGAACTGGAAGAATTGACGATTCGCCCTGGACAGACGATCTCTGCGCGAGTGGTTATCGATCGCAGCGACATAAAGGGGCCTGTCAGCTTTGGTGGTGACGATTCAGGTAGGAATCTTCCGCACGGAACGATTGTCGACAATATAGGCTTGAATGGTCTGCTGTTGCCCGACGGTGTGAATGACCGCGAGTTCTTCATTACGGCTTCGAAGTGGTTGTCGCCTCAGAGACGGCAGATACATCTCCGCAGCCAATCGAAGGACAATCCGACCTCGAAGCCGATATGGTTGAATGTCGTCCCAAATCAATAAGCATGGCTGTTCAGAATAGGATGAAAGTATGGCGAAACGATCTGGCATGGGATGTTGGTTTTGGGGGTTCTGTTTCGTCTTTGGTCTACCGATTTTGCTGTTGGGCGTGGGAGCACTGATATTTGTTGGGCGAGAGCAATCAGCGCGGCGTGAATTGACTTCGCGACTTGAAGCATTGGTTGCCGACGGAATGCCGGTAGATGACGCGTCGTTGCTCGAGTTCACAAACGGTCTGACTAGTCATAAACATACTGACGCGTGGCTGGATGTCCTGCAGCAGTTCCAAAGTGCAGAATTTAAAGCAGCGGTTGGTGGCGTACCAATGTTTGATCCGCAGCTTGAGGCGGAAGTTCCGGCGCCCGGTGAGTCTTGGCCGGTGGATCAACGGCAAGCAGAGTCCGTTTTAACTGAAGAAGTGGCTAGCACGTCAAAGGTTTCACCTGAGTCGGTGGAGTCGAAGGCTGATGCTGAGTTTCCAAATGCTGAGTTTCCAAGTGGAGGCGACGAGCCGCTGGTGGCAGCGGAGCTTCCACCTTTATTGCCGGAGGAGCGCGGCGTAGATGAGCAGACGGTGAGAAAGTTCTTAGCGAACTGGAGTGAAATGCATGATCGCATTCAGGAGTTGTCGATGAAGCAACTGGAACCGGGTGCTAAGGGAGTTCGGTTCATTGAACGTTATGACTCGCTGCAAACTTTGTTACCGAGCACGCAGAACATGCGCGAAGCGGCGAGGTTGCTGGTCCTTCGAGGCCGAATTGCACTTTACGATCGCGATTCCCAGCAGTCGCGAAAAAGTATTGAAGCAGTCATTGGTTGCTCGAAAACTCTAAGTGGCGAGCCCTTGCTTGTATCGCAGTTGGTCGTGACCGCGATTGAATCGCTGGGGCTTGATTTATTGAAATCTGGTTTGGAGCACAACGTGTTTGACGAGGCAGATCTGTTGGCCTTGCTTCCGCATTTTTCGAGTGCGATCCAGATTTGTCCTGAATGGAAGTTAGCGATGCAAGGAGAGCGGGCGATGGCGCTGCCCGTATTTAAAAATCCTGCGTTAGCGAGTGCAAGCGCCGCGCGGATCCCAGCGCGATCGCGCGACGCGTTGCATTATTTGGATCATATGCAACGTGTGCTGGAGGTTTCCAGCGATGACTTTGACCGCTTTTTAGCGGATCTTCGAGAGGAGGAGCAAGTGATCAACGAGCTGGCTCGCGGCGGACCGCTAATCATGATGGATACAATGTTAACTACTTTGATGGCGAGTGCGTCTGGGGCGATGGGTAATGCCTTCGTACGGCGAGCTACTCAAAATCGGATGGCGGTGCTTTGTATCGCTGCTCGACTCTATGAAAAGCGAAACGGTAAGTGGCCCGCTTCGCTCGACGATTTAAAAACTTTAGAGTTGGGCGATCAGGTAATTGATCCAAGTATGTTGCTGCCGACTGGCGGAAAGCCGTTTGGGTATAAAGTCGAAACGCAGCAGGTGGTACTTTGGGGAGGCAATTCACGGTTGGACCCAGTCACGCCGGCTGAGCCTTTGAGTGTTATGGAGGGCGACCCCAATGCAGATGAAAACAAGCTTTGGATTTGGAAGCTGCGGAGTGGCGTTAAAAATCAGTAGGCTTGGTTACCATCCTGAATCGCTGTCGCCGAGGAGTTCACCGTCTGCGCGATTGCCTAACTTCTTGAAAAGTTGTGGGTCGATACTTTGGGCCAGAAAGCGTGTTGATCCGTCGGCAAGCACGAACTGGGCTCCGCCGGTGTGAAAGCTGCTGAAGCCACCGACCTGCAATGAGCCGGCTGGTTCTGCGGTCGGGTTTACATCGCCTGCAGCGGCTCTTTCGAAGATTTTCGCATCGTTGATTGTGCTGGTGTTGCGGAGCGTGGAGCGAGTTCCAGAAACCCAACCTAGGGACTCCTTGGTGTCCGCCATTTCACCGAGCATTATGGTTTGCGACAGGCCATCGAGAATTTTGCTCAACCGAAGTCGGCTGTTCAAGAATAGCACTCCGTTGTTTGTTTCGTCGATGGGTGCTTCCGAGTCGTGATGACAGCCTGCGTAATGCGCGGTGGCGAAATGCTTATCGCCATGAACCGCATTATTAAAAGGACTTGAAGGGCACGTGAGGATGCTGATGGGTTCGCTGCGCACCGGTAGATTGACTGGAGCATAGGCGCCGGCTATCTGATCGAATTTTTTAAACGCATTTGCCTGCTCGAGGTAAGGCAGCACTGGGACAATCCAACTAACGTGTTGTCCAATTTCTTCGTAGCGGATGGGTCCTTCCGAATTGATGACGCCGGCGGGGAGTTGTTGTGCATTGAACTCGTACTGGTGTACGGCGAGTCCCAGTTGCACGAGAGTGTTAGAGCAGGAGCAGCGACGCGCGGCTTCGCGAGCCGCTTGAACGGCTGGCAGTAGCAAGCCGACCAGGATGCCGATGATGGCGATAACGACGAGAAGTTCGACAAGCGTAAAGCCGTCGGCGAAAGGGGTGTACTTTGAGTTTTGTGAACGTTTCATTGTGTTGTTTCCCGTGAGGTTAAAGAGTTGTTGGAGCAGATTATTCGTTCGCTGCGACAGGTGTGGGTGATGGAATTGTGAATTGGTGAGAGCGTTGCATGGGCCCGACATGGTCTAGGTGTGAGTCAAGTTGGGCGACGACCTTGATGAGAGCTTCGCTGCTGCTGTCATCTTTGTTGCGAGCGACCTCGATGAGCACGTTGGGGCTGTGGTAAATTTCCGAGGCGATTGGCGGACTCCATCGCTCGCCGCGATAAGCCTCGTCGTCGCGAAGTTGTTGCGTGGCTCGCAACACGCCGGCTTCACAAAGCAATTCCGTTTGCCGCAATTGCAATTGAAGACGAACTTCGCGGCGGCTGCGTAGAGCCGATTGGATGCTGAGCGCGACCAGTACGGTTGAAACTGCCAAGCAGGCGATTACACAGACGAGGATAGCGCCTGACCGAGGATTGGCTGTAGGTCTTTTCATGGTTCCTTCCTTGACGCTGTTGACGTTTTTGGAGTTGGCTGTTCAAGTTCGAGCCAACGAGCTGTTTGAGCGATCACTTGCAGATCAATGCGTGCGGGGAGTTCATGGTTCTTAAAGCGGCGTTCCAAATGAAACTGTACAAGTTGGGAGTCTGCTATAGGCTGAAACTGGATGTTGCAAAGCGGTTCGAAGCAAAAGCGGTCGTTGGCTTGTGGTCCTTCGATGGATGTCTGTTCGCGGCGCACCGATGATTCCTCTGCGTAGTAGGAAACGGTCGTGCTATCGGGCATGGTTAATTGGAGCGACTTGGCGGAAACCGCTTGCAGGATTTTTGCTGAGTGCACATCCGATCGAAATTGCTGGGCGAAGCGATTGACGTTGCTGTCATGTTCGCCGCGTGATTTGCCGAGTTTCGATAGAGATAGAGATTGGTGAACTAGTCCGATAGCGAGCAGCATGAGGGAGCTACCCATGGTCATCGTCATGAGCATTTCAACCAATGTGAACGCTTTATTTCGATTCATCAGCTGTCTCCTGCACATCGGCCTTGGCTGGTGCTTCCGAACTTATGGGGCTGGGGGGTGGAATGCTCAACCAACCCGTCATTTG
>JANPLP010000506.1:0-7528 GCA_031426595.1 Planctomycetia bacterium
CCTGTGCAACCTTTGCAGCTTGATCCGGCAAATGCACATCAGTGACCGTCGGCAAGCCGGTTGCTTGTCCCACTGAACGAAGCACTTCGAGTCCTTCGTCAATTCCAACTCCGCGAAAGCTGCCACCGCTCGTTCGATTGGCTTTATCGAATGAGGCCTTGAAGATCAGTTGCAGCCCCAATCGCCCACACATCGCCTGCAGTTGTTCAGCGATCGAAAGGGTCAATTCGCGGGACTCGATGACGCACGGACCGGCGATAATAGTCAGCGGGCCACCTCCACCGCAGGTAACCGATCCAATTCGAACAGGTTCAACCATCAGACGCCTCTTTCAATTCTTACACTCCGCGCGAACCACAGGCCAGCAATATAACGATTGCGTTGTGAATGGCACAGGCACTACCGCTGAGGCACCTGCTATAGCACTCGCGTTTTGTTGGCGGCGACGTTTACGCCCGCGGTGGCGAGAATTGCCGTAAGAATTCATCTCGATACGCTTGCTCTTCGCCGGGAAACAGATGCCGCGTCACGCGATCCGAAACCGCGCCATGCTGAAAGCGTTCTTTGTCAAAAATTGGCATTTCGATTCCGGTGAGGGCTTTAACGCCTGCACGGACCACTGCTCCCTTAAGTTCGTAAAGCTTGCCGTGATCCCAGTTCGTTAGCTCGATAAAAGGAATACCTTCGGCCACTTCGATCACTTTCGGAAGCGCATAGGGGCTGAACCCACGAAAGCCGAATTTGGTAGCCGGCGCGCTCGTACGGATATGACCTCGACTTTGCCCCCCGCTGTAAACCAAAGAATGCTTGATCGCGTTCACTCCCCAACCCTCTTGATACAGCATCTGGTTATTCAGCACGCTGCGAATCGTAAGCTCAGGGTTCGCTTCAATAGGATAATCCTTCAAATTTTCATCGCCGCCATCGCCATCGACCAGCCAGGTCCAATCAGGATAGCGCTCGCGAATCGCTTGGCACAGTGCAACCGCCATCGTAGCCGACTGAACATCCAGCGCTTTATAGTCCTCGACCACTCCAATCGCCCCGCGCCAATCGACGCGGCTCTCGGAAACTGACATAACTTCCAAAAACATCGGCAACTTGACCGCTTCCAAAAACGCATTCGCTTGATTGGCATCGTGACTATCGTTGCCGCCAACCGAAAGCGTGAATGCTTTCAAGCGCGCTGGATTCTCTCCCCGCGAAAGAAGCAAATGATAAAGCACCAGTAGAACCGACCCGCTATCAATTCCGCCCGAGAACAAAACTCCGATCGGTTCGTGCGCGTCGATCGTATCCAGCCAGCGTGTGCATTCGTTTGCGAGCGTTGCGATGTACTGGCGCCCAATCGTTTCAACGTTCGCAGGGAGTTGGTTTGGCTGCGGATCGAAGAAACGCTTCGTGACTGGGTTTGGATCCGGGCATCCCACCAATTGCAGCTCGAGTAAGTGATGTGCGGGCACCATGCGCGTGTAGGAAGGATGAAACTGATTGCCCAGCCCCTCACGATTCAAAGCATCCCGAATCTCATCGATCCGCTCCGCGACAAATAAGCATGGCCCCTCAGCTCGCTTGGCCAGGAAATAACGTATCGGCCGACCGATCGAACGGGCAAAGCGAATTTGTTTTCCGTCACGAGCCACAATCGCGAATTGGCCGTCAATCTTCGCAACTTCGGCTGGATCGCCCGAAGCCACTCGAGCTAAAGCCTCTTCGTAACTCTGGTTCAACAATATGTTCTTTGAAGGATCGATCAAATCGACGACACGTTCAACGGTGCTCATTTTGTGCATCGTACTCAACACTATAATTCTGCGAGGAGAGGTCGATCTGGCCCAAGAAAACAGCGTAGACGTGGGTACGCGATGTGAACGAACCGCGTGTCTGCCAGGGCGGTCGAAGTTTCAGTGGTGTTCAAGCCACGTGGAAACGGCTGTAACGCTATCTACAAGTGAAGCGGAACCATGAAGCGACTTTCGCACTCTTCCGGCTCAAGTGGCGGCGAAATCCAAGGCACCTGTGTGTCGTGACTGATGCAACCACCAATCAAGATGCGCGCACTACCAACAAGTTTTGAGAGAGCTTCGCGAACTGTTTCCGTCCGCACTTCCTCAAGTGGCAAGTTGGCCGCGCGAGCCGAAGTGCCCCCGTCTTTCCATTGCCGAACGAGCACCATAAGGTTATAGACACCGACCGCTTCAGGTCGAGGCAAGGTGATCGCGTTGCCGCTGGAATCGATTGGCAAAGATTCTTTGAGGGATGTACTCATAATCTGTAGCCGACCCTGTGAAACGAGTATTATTCCGGATTGCGTCAGCTCCACTATGCTAATGCAAATTCACTTCCAAGTCCCCGATCCGAACCTGAACAGGGCTCATAAAGTGCCTCGATGATAACGGTTCCCAACCTGATTTGGAAAGGCTTTTCAAACTTTGCGAGCAAAACTCTTCGGGGGAGGGGATTTCGACCGTCAAAGCCCCATCAAATTACCTCTGCAAAGCAAATAAGACTGAGGAAAAACTGTCAGAAAGTGGAGAATCTTCGCCATTTGCGGTGGTGGTTCTTCTGGATCCAGCAATCCGCGCGACGGGCTGCCGCCTCGCCTGATTGAGTAGTCCTTCAGTCGAATGCGCCTAATGGTCATCATTCGGCTGTGTGAACCAAACTGTGTGAACCAATTTGCGGCGTAGCCATCATCGAGGCGAGAGTTGCCGGTGCTCTCGCTTCTCAGAAACATCGGGCAGGTATCCCCCAAGCCGGCTCTGAGCATCTAGCATCTCGGCGCCAAACCAGCTGAATCTTCAAGCGAGGTGATTGCACTGTTCACCTTTTACCCAGTTGCCAACTCAGTTGCACGTGTTTGTAATCACCCCAAACAATGCCAATTGCGCAAACGCTCCGAACTGCGTTACCTGGATCGATAGCGTTCAACATACTTGCTTGACGAAACGAACTTTCAAGAATTTTTGGCTTGCCTCTAAAGTTCTCTGACATAGTATTCTCACAACCATGCTTGTGAAATTCTTCTTGGAACGTGCGCGCCGTCACAATTGTCATAATCGTTACGTCAACGCGCCGGAACTCTGAATTCTTTCATATTTAGTCAAGTTCAAAGATGCTCGCATTGACGAATGGTGGGGCGCGGGCATCAAACATAAGCCTGCAGAGATTCGGGTCGCTAACGAGCGGCTCCCAGGTCTTTGCAAGCCCCATTTATTGTGTTCGCTGCCGCTGGAGTTTCACGCATGTCAATCCGCCGACCGTTCATCTGCTTGGCACTATCTGCAGTGACATTTACAGCCTTCGAACCCAGCTCCGCGCAGGCTGGTCCGCTGATTGATTGGTTATTCGGGCATCATCAGCGCTCGGCTCCTGCTTACCCTGTGGGCGGACCTGTCCCTGTTGGTACGGTTGCGAACATGCCAATTACAGGGGTACCTCTGACTGGTGTTCCGACGACTGGAGTTTCTGTTCCCGGGTACGGCATGGGATCTTATGTCGGTGGATACGGCGCCGCGATGCCCGTGACCTCGGTTCCGATTGGTGGCATTCCGTCCGCCGGTTATTCAGTAGGAGGATATCCACCGGCGGGTTTTCCAGCTTCTGGTTACGCAGCCAACTATGGCAATTACTACGGCTCGCGGATGCCCGTGATTGGGCCAAGCGGATATGGCTATCCTGCCGTCCAGCCCAACGGAATCACTGCGGCGACTGCACCGACCATCATGTCCTATGTACCGGACTATCGTACAACTCAATATCGCGCTCCGGTCACCTATTACCGTCCACTAATGACGACTGATCCAAATACTGGCGCACAAGTCGTTGCCCTGGCACCGTGCTCATCTTACGAATATCAGACCCAGCGAGTTCCGACGTTCGGTTACAACGGCGTGTTGGGTTCGTACAGCACACCGCCGGTCGTGCCAGGTCCTCCTTCGATGCCGACTTACACTTTGCCTTCCGGTGGCGTACCGATCGCTGCAGGCAACGCGCCTACAGTGCTACCACCCGGTTCCAATTCGTACTCGATGGCTTATGGCAACTACTCCAATGTTGCGCCGACTTACAGTTCACCGAGCTACAGTTCACCGAGCTACTCGAGCAACTACGGAGCCTACTCACCGCAATCAGCGGCGGGTATGCTTCAGCCTGGGTTAACCGCGCCGCCCTCGAGCGCCTATCCAACACAGCCGATGACAGCGCCACAGGGCTACTATGGCTCGGTAACCGGTGGATCTACCGGCGGCGGTTCAACCGGCAGCTACCTCGCACCTACTTACACTCCTGGCTTGACTGCCCCTCAGGGCCCAGCTCCGGTGCCTAGTTTGCAACCGCCGACCAATTTATCGCCTTCCGCGTCGTCGCCTTATCCAGCTAACTCGTACCCTGCACCTGGCTATCTACCATCAACGCCGACCTATCCACTCACCCCATCCAATAGTTCATCAGGTGATGTCGCTCCCGTGTTGCCACCTAATCTCGGGGCAAGCAACGATCGTTCACAACTTCGCGCCATCGTGCGCCAGCCCATGACCGCCAACAACTCGCTGGACAGCTCCAACCCGCTCAACTCAGCGCGCACCAATCAGCAAGCGCAACAAGTTCCACAATCTGAGCTTCGTCGCGAGGCGCAATCGCCGGTAATGGATCCTATCCCGGTCCCCGCCAATCTCGATCAACAGCCGCGCTGGAATCCCGGCTTGCTCAAGGACGAAGATCGAACAGCCTTACGACCCGTTACGCCGAACTATTCGCAGCCCGCTCAATCCTATGCGGGTCAAGGCAAACCAATACAGTGGGCGAGTTTCCAAGGGAGCGAATCGAGCTTGCCAGCCGCGAAGACGGAGAACCAACTAAGTTTCTCCACTTCTTCATCCCGTCCGGCAAGTCCCACGCTTTCAACACCTTCGGGCCTTCGCGCTGTTGTCACCGATTCGGATGAGCGGCCTGCATTTCAGCAGCCGGCAGCTCAACGCCCAACCGCGCAGGAAACCGCGCGTCCGCTATCGAGCCCTCAACCCGCCAAACGCTACACAGGCGGTTGGAACGCAGTGAAATAAGCAGCAGCTAAACACGCAGGCTTCTATTCAGACCCGCGGTAAAGCCTGCAAATCTCAGAATCCAATGCGAGCTTTCCTAGCTTGCGTTGGATTGTGATTGCTGCAGCCTCTGAAATTTGTTACTGGAAGAAGTTGAAGGATCTTCCGCGACGTAATAGTCGATTCGATATGGATGCGGTTCAGAGCTGCGAGGGAATTGCTGTGAAGTTTTGTAAGCGTACGAACTGGGCGATGATTGCGGCGATCTGCATTGGCTTGACCGCCTGCGATCGGACTGAAGACCTCATTCATAGTTCCGCCAACGGTGGCAAATCGCGGCTCACCGGCTCAGCACTGACGGCTCGCCAGGTCATCGACGAATGCCGGCAGGCTTATCAAAAACTATCTAGCTACCAAGACGAAGGCTACGTAAGGCTTGCGTATCGTATGAGCGGCGAGATGCTCGAAGATCGCGCGCCGCTGTCGGTCGGCTTCGAGCGTCCCGGCAAACTCGGCATTCGCGCTTATAGCGTCGAAGCGGGCCCAACATCGGGGCGTTGGCACCTACAACTCCGCGATTCGGGGAGCTCGGCTGTCGCGGGGCAAGTGATCAGTCGGGCGATACCTGCAAAAGCGGATTTTGCGTGGCTCTTGAGTGATCCGGCGATTGCTGAAGAGCTTGCTGCAGGCTTAGCTGGGTTTCCCCCGCAACTCGACATGCTATTGGGCCCCAGTCCGATGGCCGGTCTCATCGACAACTCTGCGATCTTGCAACTGGATGCACCAGAGACAGTAAATGGCGAACTTTGCTACACCTTACAAGTAACGCGAGGCCCAGCAATTTATAAACTGTGGATCCATCAACAATCCATGTTACTGCGTCGACTGCAGTTACCGAACGCGAATCTGACCGCCGAAATGATGGCGGACAAAAACATCACCAATGTTCAGTTGACAATTGAACTGCCAGGAATCCGCACCAACGAAGCGGTCGAATGGAATAAGTTCGCGATTCAAGTGCCTACCGAGGCGAAACTGGTCAGCCGCTTCGTTCCGGCGCCCGCACCGCTGCCTCTCGAGCGTCTGGGCGTAAAAGTTCCCGCGTTTGTCTTGAAAAATCCTAACGGCGCAAACGAATTCAGTTCCGCCGATGCACGCAACAAAAAAATTACTATTCTGACATGGCTGGCCGATCATCCTGCCTGCAAAGAGACCGCAGACCAAATGTCAGCGGTAGCGGCCTCGATCGGTGCCTCGCAAGCGGCGGATCAGGTGCAATTCGTGACGGTTTGGGCTGAGCCCAATCCTGCCGAAGGAACCACCTTTGACAACCTAGCCAAGGAATGGAACTTGACCGGCAAACTGGTAATCGACAGCGAAGCAGTGGGACGCGATCTGTTCGGAGTTCGAGAAGCACCTACGGTGGTGGTGCTGGACAGCGAAAACAGATTGCAGGTTTTCGAGGAACGCTCAAATCCAATACTCCCCCAGTTGCTACCTGGTCTGCTAGTGCGCCTAGCGGGGGGCGATGACCTAGCCGCCGAAGTCATTGCACACTCAAAGTTGGATCAAAAGCGACACGCCTCGGAGTTGCTCATGGCGGCCGCCATAGACGCGAATCGAGCTCTGTTCGAGCAACCAACGAGCTACGAATCAAGCCAGATTGAACTTACAAAGGTAGGTAATGACGAGACGTTTCTGGGCAGCTCTCAAGCAATGGCACTGACTGTTGATGAGACGCAAATGATTTGGGCATTGACCAGCGATGGAAAACTTCGTCGAACAGATCCTAGCACGCAAGCCAAACGTGAATTCCAAACACGTTGGAACATTGATCCCGCAGCTACGGCTCGTTTAGAGGTTTCCGCCAACGGTCAGTATCTGGCGTATAGTCAACTGAACGGTCGCACCGTTGAACTGTTTGATACCGCCATTGAACAGAATCGTATTGTGCAGTTGGAGGAGAACGAAGGCGTTGTCGACTTGCGGTGGATGGCTTTGGCAAGCTCGAAGTCACCACGCTTGGCTGTGCTCACTTCGAATAAGCAAACCAAGCTGCTTGATCCTAACAACCAAGAACAACTGAGCGGCATGTGCCCAACTTCGCCGCTTGCGTTGGTCCCGCAGAGTACCGCAGGCGCCATGGTAGGTGGCTACGTGGTAATGGAAGACCGAGCGATCGAACAATTGCTTCTTTCGAAAGACTCTGCGCTCGCAGCACCACTTGGCCGTCCAGCAGCATTTATCGACAAGAAAACAGATGCTGGCACTCTCCCGACCAAAACATCGCCTCTGCCTAGTCGTCTGGCCTTTCAACCAGCCGCCGGTCCATGGAAATCGATGATAACCTCAAGCGGTTCGGCAACGCTGGCTCGGGGTTGGCTCGCTCAGGACGAACCGGGAGTATTCTTGCTCAACGAACAACTACAGCAACAATGGAGCTATCGATTGCCGATCGTGACCGACGGTCAAAACGCGTTGATCAC
>JANPLP010000507.1:0-2750 GCA_031426595.1 Planctomycetia bacterium
TTGGCTACGCACGTAGAGGCTTTCATGGAAGCATCGCGGGACGCGGGTTCGATCCCCGCCGCCTCCACTAACACGGCCACCGCAAGGTGACCTCAAGACAAATGACCCGCTGGCTCACCCCAGCGGGTCTTTGCATTTCTACGCAGTTTTTTTGCGATGTTGATTCCGTTCGCCATCAAATCGCGGGACGCGGTAGACACCTCTTGGCACCCGAAAAGGCTCAAATCGGTGCCCAAGGCTCAAAACCGCGGGGCGATCCCCAAACACGACCCGTACTCAAAAACCCCGATAAACGCTGCATTTGTGGGAATTTGCAACACCGAGAGGTTTGGGTAAAAATGCCAGTTGGCAACGGGATGAAAAACCTGACCAGCACGTCCCGAGGTGATGAGCAGCCTCCCAAGCGGCGAGTGCCCGTTGTGTTCTTCTCGCTTACGCTGTTCTTACGCGTTGTTCCTCGCTTCGATGTCACCCAAAGAAGCATCGGAAATGGAAACAGGTCGCTGATCCTCGTCGGAAACACAGCACAAGTACCCGCCAGAGTTAGGAGTACTGAGGCGCCGCCGATTGAGAGGTTTTGGTAAAACCAGAACAAACAACTCGCACCGGTTGGGGTGACCGGTGCAGGTTAAGCAATCGTAGAAACTGCCTCGCGGTACAAAAAGCTCCCCTCATTGTTATTGATGAAAGTTCTAGGTGGGATACCAGCCGCCTACGAAGAAAAACGCATAGCGGACAGGGTGTATCGGGAACCGTTTGATTTTAAAAGCCTTTAATCGTCGACTTTTTCATACAAGCGAAGTCGCACTGCCGCATCGTATGTGCGTGACGGCGCAGTAACTCCGACTAGCATCTCCCCAGCTTGCACACACTGAACTGTCGCGCGCCATCGCTCAAACGTAGCAGGCTGATTCAGATCAATGTGCAGTTGGAACCAGACTGACACACTGGAAGTCACATTGACCTCTTTCGATGGGAGGACACCAATGTCGATGCTTCAACGTCCGCACCACCACCAACGAAAACTAATCTTAATAATCGGGGTTTCCAGCGACTTTCCCATATCCTGCGCATATTCAATATCGAACCAGCTAGTGCTCAGTTTTCTAACGCAGTGTTTCAGGATGAATATCAGATCAATGATCTGCGCCACATAATGTACGCGCCATTGTGGATATCGGCGCCCACGTGGGCAGCTTCTCAGTCTTGTGCCATCACTATTGGCCAGCAGCCAAAATCGTGGCTGTCGAACCGTATCCCGATAGTTTTGGGTTACTCGTGCGCAACACAGCGCACATCCCCGCTGACCAGCTGCTACTAATCAACGCTGCAGTGACCAAGCAGTCTGGCAAAGCACTCTTATCGTCGCCAGTCTCCCACAGTCGTGTTAGCGAGTATGTGCCTGAAGTCTGGGATGAATCGCAACCACGACATCGGGATTTCGGAATTGAAGTTCCAGCCATTACGGTTAAAGATCTGTGGCGGAGAATCGTGGAGTTTAGAATTACGGATGTTGATTTACTGAAGCTCGACAGTGAAGGTGCCGAGTACTTAATCCTGCCAGAACTATCGCGACTCGGTCTACTTCAGCAAGCTGGTTGGATTCGGGGCGAATGGCATTCAAAAGTTAACAACTGTGTGATTAGTCAATCGCTTACACACACTCACAGTTTCCACATCGATCCCAACGAACCTCACGATGTCGGCCTTTTCATTGGGCACAAAAAGTAAGATTAAGCGCTTTCGTTTTCAGCGACCGATTCGGGGAGGTCTGTCTGAACTGCAGTCACTGCCAAACTTGCACTCGCGCTCTATCTCGAAGAATGCAATACCGGCAAGACACTTCCCACCATTGCAAAAGCGCACCGCGCATACGAAACTGGCTCTCTCGGACTTACCTGCAACGACTCAACGGCAGTTTGCATTGCTGTAAAGAATCTCGAGCGTTAGTTCCGTACGAGTTAAGAGACTAGCCACAGACATGCTGAAGAAGCTCGTCGGCATGCTGCATCTGCGTTCGCTCGCCTACTCCGACGGAGAAGATCTTGCTGTCATTGCCGTTGCATTTCCCAACCTCGAAAAAATTAATTGCAAAGATGCAATCGATGCCGAAAAACTTGCGAAGGTTGGCAAGAATCTCACTCAGTTAACCGTATTAACCACGAGTGTAAAGCCGTCAGAAGGACTCTTGAAGTCACTCGCCAGCCTACCTACGCTGAAGAGCTTGCAAGTGGAGCGCAGTTTGAGCGTGGAGGAAATCGCTGCCATAAGATCGAAGTTACCAAACGCCAGTGTCCGCTCAGTAACAAGTGTAACCAAATGAAATGTTGTTTAGGTTTGTCAATTGTCTTGGCTGTGTCGATTCTTTTGTGCGCCGCCTTGCGAGCAGAATCGCCGACGCGTTCCGGATCGCTGTTGCTAATGGGCGGTTATGAACGCTTCGAGAATATGCTGGTATGGGATGAGTTTCGGCGACTGGCGGGTGGGCCAGGCAAGAAGGTAGCTCTGCTGGCCGTGGCCAGTTCGAACCCGCCGCACTACACTCGTGTCATGGCCTCGCACCTGCAGCGACTCGGGCTGGTGCCAGAGATTGTGGCCCCGGATCTAGGGGCGGCAGGCGACTTTCGAAGCGTGCTCGACAAGCCGGAGTGGATTGCCACTGTCCAAGGGGCGGATGCAGTCTTTCTCTTGGGAGGAGACCAATCTCGTTATCGCAATTGTTTATTGCGATCGGACGGGTCGGATACTCG
>JANPLP010000508.1:0-4315 GCA_031426595.1 Planctomycetia bacterium
TACATCGACCTGATGTCCAGTGCGTGGATTGCGAGCTTTCCGAGCCTTACGCTTCTTTACTTGGAACACTCCAAAGTCGCGCAGCTCAACTCGCCCCTCTTCTAGCAACGTCTCAACAATACCATCGAATGTTAGCTGAACAACCTTCTTAATATCAAGTTGCGTCAGTCCCGTCTTATCGGAAATCGTCTTCACGATCTCTTTTTTAGTCACTTGGCTACCTCCTTCGCCGATGCCGACAAATGCCATAAGTCATTTGCAGGCAACAAGTTAATTCAGCGAAGTCTACTAGTCAAGCACTAACTCGTCAAGGCGCCCGACCGCTCAAATGGGCGGTACGCAGCAAGGCCGCATCAACCGGGCACCTTGTCCTAACCAGTGAATCGGCGTTACATCCGGCAAACTTTACAGAATTCAACTATTCGACAAATCCGAGACAACCTGAACTTCACGCGGCTCGGACAGTTTTATGAATGCCAGCAAAAAGGACCCGCCCCAGCTCGCTCGCCACTCCATTTGTTCCCGCACTCGAACGTTATACGATTCCAAAGCGGTTTGCAACTCGCCAGAACCCCGAATCCCAATCTTCCATTTTGCCGCCAATTCGCTCGCCGCGGGCGTCGCCGCCAGACTGCCATCGATTTTCGTGAGCAATTGCTCGATTTCGATGACTTCCGTCACCTGCTGCTCCGCTTGACCGGATGCCCGAAAAGCATCCATCCGCAATCGAAATTGCTCTCCCAATTCCATCGCCAGTTGACGACTATCAACTCCATCGGCAACCAATTTTTCGAGCTTTGCGTAGCGCGGCGACAGCTCGGTTGCCACCACCCGCCAAGAGGCGATGGTTTTCTCGGACGCTTGCTCAACTTCGCCGTACAACCACAGGATGTACGTGAACAATAGAGCTCCTAGCAGCACACTGGTCCCGACTAATACCGCTAAATGCTTGCCATTCCAACCTCGCGGCGGAAGATTTGCAGCCGCTGGCTGAGTTTCGTTTTGACTCGTTTGGGTCATCGCGTTCACATCATTTGAGAGTTCAATTGCATTCATCTCTAAGTGTAGCGACGACGGCGAGTTTCTGCTGAGTCAGCGATGGATAAACCCAACTCGAACTCCCCGCCATGAGCGAATTGAGCCAGAACCGCACGGGTGGCGAACTCCTGCATCGGGTCAATGCAACACGACTTAAAGGTACTGGCAGCCTGCTACTTAACGCCGCGTTTGAGGGCATCGATAATTGCATCGACGTCGTACACGCAACCGCCCCATGTGCCTCCGCCCACCTGCTGCAGCGCGGCCCACAGCCGAGTATCGTCCGGCAAGCGTGGATCGGCTCGCAAATCCGCATGGACCGGGCGCTCGCTGAGCAGCGCGAGCGCATCGAGCTGCGTAAGGGGTTTGCCTTGCGCTGCTACCAAATTGACTGAGCCGGTCAGCTGATTTCGATCGACGATGATTTCAATCGTGTCGCCATCTTGAACTTTGCCCAGTGGACCTCCAGCTAGGGCTTCCGGACCAGCATGACCGATGCATGCGCCGGTGCTCACACCAGAGAACCTAGCATCGGTGACGATAGCAACATGTTTGCCCCACTTGATAAATTTTAAAGCCGAAGTGAGCTGATAAGTTTCTTCCATCCCCGTACCCAGCGGACCACAACCGATCAGTACCAACACATCTCCTGCTTCAACCTTTCGATCTGATTGGCCTTTGATGGCTCGGATCGCAGCATGTTCGGAAGTAAACACTTTGGCGGGACCGGTATGACGATACACACCGTCGGCGTCAATCACGGACGCATCGATGGAAGTCGCCTTAATGACCGAACCCTCGGGGCACAAGTTGCCAATTGGGAAAACCACTGTGCTGGTCAAACCGCGTTGCTTCGCGATCACGGGGGGAATGATGACGTCATCGGGATCGATTCCATCTCGATCGCGCAGCAATTGCCGCATGGCGCTTCTTCGAGCACTGGTTGCCCATTCATCCAAGATTTCATTCCAAGTCTTACCGATGACCGTCATGCAAGAACAATCCACTGCACCTAACTCGCGCAGATGTAACATAATTTCAGGCACGCCACCGGCGAGGTACAACTGCACCGTGGGATGGTTCTTCGGACCGTTTGGTAACACATCAACAAATCTAGCCACGCGCCGATTCACGTCGCTCCAATCTTGAACCGTAGGTCGCTTGAGCCCCGCCGCGTGCGCAATCGCCGGTATATGTAGCAGCAAGTTTGTGGAACCTCCACACGCGGCATGAACAGCGATGGCATTCGCTAGAGATTGCTGAGTGAGGATGTCGCTAAGTTTGATTTTTCGGCGAGCTAACTCCATCAAGGACTCGGCGGAGTAGCGGGCCATATCAAGCCAAACTTTTTGACCGCTTGGTGCGAGTGCAGCATGCGGCACAGTTAGCCCCAGTGCTTCAGCCACAACTTGACTTGTGGCCGCTGTGCCAAGAAATTGGCAACCGCCTCCCGGACTACCGCAAGCCCGACAGCCTGCTTCCGCGGCTTCCTCGAGCGTAATTTCGCCGTGTACATAACGGGCACCGATGGTCTGCACCTTCGCGGTATCTTCGCCCGATGTCGGCGGCAAAGTCACACCACCGGGAACAATGATCCCCGGTAAATCTTTGCAACCCGCGATCGCAATCATCGCCGCGGGCAACCCTTTGTCGCAAGTCGCAACGCAGAGCACTCCTTGCCGCGTCGGCAGTGATCGGATCAACCGCCGCATTACGATCGCCGCATCGTTACGATAGGGGAGCGAATCGAACATGCCAGTCGTTCCTTGCGAACGGCCATCGCATGGGTCGCTGACATAAGTCGCATATGGAATTCCACCCGCAGCAGTGATCGTTTCCGCCGCTGCGCGCACTTGCAATCCAACTTCCCAGTGACCGGTGTGGTAGCCTAGCGCAATTGGCTGGCCATCTTCTGCTCGCATACCACCCATCGTACTCAGCACAACGAATTGCGGCCCCGCCATCATGTTTGGGTCCCAGCCCATCCCCGCGTTCTGCGTCAATCCAAACAAATCACCGCTCGGCCAATTGCGCAGCATCTCGTCCGTCAACGGCAAACTGCCGGCCGGTCCATCTCCGCGGGTTGCAACCTGCGAAGCATCATCGGTACTGAATCCAAACCAATCGCCCAGTCGTCTACGCAAGACTCATTCCTTCACTGTGGGAGCTATCGAAAGCAACTCTGCGAAATTCTCATTCACCCGATGCCGTTAGGAAAGCCCAGTTTACCGTCCATCGAGCTTCAAGCTTGCCGTTCGACCGAGGTTTATTAGGCCAGATTCTTTTATTTACAAACTTTAAAGTCGATCTTTGGAGGTGGGTGAGACGGAGTCATCTATGACATTGGCAGCGAAATGGCTAAAAACAACAAAGTTCGTTACGACTATTTCACTAGCAAGCCACGCAACGTGGGGACTAAAGAGCTACAGCGATGGAAGAAGCGTGTCGGGTTATAGGCATCGATATCGGTAACAGCGGCCTGCGCATCGCTGAACTGGACCTCGACAATCAACGAATCGGTAAACGACAACGGATAACTTGGCGACATGCCACGTCACAACCCGGATCTAATACGACCCGAGTAGTCGCTGCTGAGCTGAGGATGGACGCCTCCGATTCAATGCTTGGAATTGCTGAACCACATTTCGCCCCAGACTCCAAAGAATGGTTAGTTGTAATCGAGCAATTTTTAGCTGCCGGCAGTTTCGAAAACGTCGCTTCAAAGCGCTGCAAGTGGCTAGTTAGCAGCGTTCGTCGCGACGCTCTCTCAGTTCTACAGAACTTTGTAGATCAACGCATGTCACATGGTGAAAAAGATCGTTGGCACGTTGTCTCGCGACATCATCTTTCTCTACACGTTGACGTGCTACAACCTGATCGAGTCGGGATCGATCGGCTGTTGGCCGCCACGGCCGCAGCAGAACTCTTCTCCGAGCGACCGATCATCGTAATGCAAGTGGGCTCGGCTATGACAGTCGACTTGGTGATAGCCCCCAATACTTTTGCAGGGGGTGCGATCTTGCCTGGGGTTCCAATGATGCTCCGTCTGCTCGGTCAAGCCGCTGACATGCTGCCCGAAATCGATGCGGATGATCTTACCGATGTGCCACCCCTGCCAGGCCGAAACACAGAACAGGCGATGCACTGCGGAACTGCCAGCGCGCTGATCGGAGGAGCTCAGCATCTGGTTGACCGATATCGCCAACTCTACGGTTCGGATACTCCAGTGATCATGAGCGGCGGCGATGGCAATCGATTCGCCCTTCACATCCCCGGT
>JANPLP010000509.1:0-1395 GCA_031426595.1 Planctomycetia bacterium
GTTAGAGAAGTCGATCAGCTTGTCCGCAACCTGCGACGATAAAAGTGCGCCCATGGTCGCTGCAAACTTGCCCGAATCCTCCCCTGCTTCGGCTCGGACCGATGCTGGAGCGTCGAACAACTGGAAGGGATCGAGACTCGAGACGGGGACTTTCAGAGACACCGAGAGCGACTGGCAAAGTCCCGCGTGCTGAGTATCGTTTCCCCAAACTCGGATCTCTTCGACGTTGAGGTTGGGACGCTGGGACGCGGCCGCAATCATCGTACGTTTGATTTCGCCAGTAAGCACTTGTTCCTTGGAAGCCACGCTATTGGATTCCGAAAAGCGAACGTTTCGCATGAACACCACTTGGCCGTTCTCGACCACTGCCATGTCGGCTTCGTCACGAAACAGGTCCAACATGAGGACGACGGAGCTCGCCAATTGCGGTTGTTTGAAAACCGCCATCGACGCCGACACCATCGGTCGCAAAACCAATTGCGTCAAGCTGAGCCCGCACGTCTCAAGGACCTTGTGGACCCGTTCGATCAAGGCCGGGTTCATGGAGGCAGCGAGGCACTCGGTCATGTTTTCTTGACTGGACGGCATCGTTACGTAGTCGATTGGCCAATTGTCCCCAACGTTTGCAAAATGACGTTGGGCTGCAAATCGGACCATGTCCGGCATTTCATTGCGATCCACGGTCGGCAGTGTCAGCGCTCTCAATTCGATGTTGCCACGACCGACACAAACGATTGCATCGCCCGATTTGACTCCCACCTTTTTTAGCAAGGACTGGATCGCGTCGAGCGTCTTCGGGCTACCTATCAGTTCTTCGTTGTCGCTTAACTCCAACGGACACGCGAGGACATGCTCGACGGTAACGCCGGTGAGACCCTTCGAACCGACTGCTATGCGTATCTCATTGGAGGTACAATCGATGGTTACTATGCGTGACATGAATGCCTTCGGCAAAGCCGGCTCGGTTGGGTAGTGGAGTGGTTGAAAGGAAAGGGAGCTGGGGGGGAACGATTTGCTTTTTGAATCTATTGTGGATTAGGGACTAGTAGTCAAGCCTAGCGACGTTTGTCCCAGGGTTGCTTGGCTAAATCCACGACCGAGGTGATCCATCTTGCGATAGAGAGCCACGATCGGCACTTGACCCGAAGCGTCGATGACCGCTTCGGTTCGCGCAAAGCCCGAAGTCTGTTCGAAGTACCCGACGCTTTGAACGCGAAATACGTCTCCTCCTCCGGTTACAAGCGGCGCAATGGTCTGCATTTGTTGGAGAGTGACGATTCCCTCGACGAGCGGCCAAGTTTCAAATTTGCGGTTTTGCGTGTCTGACGACTGCGATCGCGCGGTGATCAATGCCTCCAAAATTTCTTCTGTCATGCCAGGTAGTCCGGCTAGGAT
>JANPLP010000510.1:0-3840 GCA_031426595.1 Planctomycetia bacterium
CGGAAGCGGCGGTTTTTGACGTGCGTGACATGGTTGTCTCGAACCATTCGTTTGGTCCCAGTGAAATTAATCAACTGTGTAAAACCATCTCGGATGACTACAGTCAGCTGGGTGTGCTGCGCGATGCGGTAGGTGAATTGCAGCAGAATCAAGATCGCAGCCCGGCTCAGTCGGTGCGGTTGGGTGTTAGCCAATATCTGCTCGGCCGTTTTGACGATTCACGCAAGACTTTGACCCATGCGGATGGCGGCGCGCTAGCACTGTTCTATCTCGGCAAGTCTTGTTTCCAGTTGGAAATGTACGAAGAATCGGTCCAGCATTTTGCATCAGCGAAGACTGCGGGTTACGACGCTGATCATTGCCAGGTTTCCACAGCGGAAGTTTACCGCTACATGGGTCGGCTGCAGGATGCGTTAGACATTCTCGATAACATCTTTGGCCCCTACGAACAGACCGCTGAGTACAACTACCAACGCGGTGCGACGGTTGCCGCTCGTGACGCCAATTTCGATGAAGTGTTGCGGCTTTACAATCGAGCGCTGCATCACGACGATCGTCATCCAGGTGCCCTATTCGGTTTGGCGTTGGAACATGATCGCAAGGGAAATGATGGAGAGGCGCTGCGGTTGTACGAGCGTGCTGCATCCTGTTTCCCGGCTCACATCGGAACGCTTATCAACCTCGGAATTCTCTACGAAGATCGCAATGATTACGGCAAGGCGCAGGCCTGCTACAAACGTGTCTTGGACGTCTTCCCTGACCATCCGCGCGCGAAGCTTTATTTGAAAGACGCATCGGCATCGGGCAGTGTTTATTACGACGAAGATTCGGCGCGGCAGTCGGAACGCATCAGCCAGATGCTCAGCGTTTCGGTTAACGATTTTGAGCTGTCGGTGCGCAGTCGCAATTGCTTACAGAAGATGGGCATTTATACGATCGGCGACTTGACACGGACGACTGAACAGCAGCTTTTGTCGAGCAAGAACTTTGGCGAGACCAGCTTAGTTGAGATTCGCGAGATGCTGTCGTCGAAAGGTTTGTCGCTTGGCCAGTTCTCTGACCAGCAGCGAGAACCCGATCCACCGCTTGATCTATCGGGCATGTCGCCTGACCAGCAGGCCGTCCTTGAGCGTCCAATCTCTGAGTTGAACTTGTCTGTCCGCGCCCGCAAGTGCATGGTGCGATTGGGCATCAACACCATCTCTGAGTTGATCCGCAAAACAGGTGACGACCTGTTGGAATGCAAGAACTTCGGTGTGACGAGTTTGAACGAAGTTCGCGAAAAGCTGGAGCTAATGAGCCTCAAATTACGCGGCGATTGATTCTCTACTGTGATCCGTTTAAGGCTCATCGGGCTAGTGCGCGGTGAGCCTTTTTTATTGACTTTTGATGAAGCCGTTGGGCATTAGCAAGCGCTCCGCTGAACCTGTCAGCCTGTCGCGATCGAGAATTTTTCATGGCTAGCGGCTTCGGCTTCACTCTGCACAAAACCGATCAGCACACCGCGGCGAGACTAGGGCGAATTGATACGCCGCGCGGCTCGATCGATACTCCGGTCTTTATGCCTGTTGGAACGCAAGGCACAGTCAAGGGACTGACCATCGATCAGGTACAATCCACGGGCGCTCAGATCATTCTCGGTAACACCTATCACCTCGCATTGCGGCCGGGGAGTGAGCGAGTTCAGCGGTTGGGTGGCTTGCATCGCTTTATGGGTTGGCCAGCGCCTATCTTGACCGACAGTGGTGGCTTTCAGATTTTCAGTTTGGCCGGACTAACCAAGATCAGCGAGCAGGGGGCGGAGTTTCGATCTCATGTCGATGGCAGTCTATTGAAGCTGACGCCTGAAGAGTCGATCGCCATTCAGGAGCGACTGGGTAGCGACATTGCAATGGTCCTTGATCACGTGGTCGCACTGCCAGCAGAACGATCGAAAGTAGACGAGGCCATGCAACGCTCAACACGGTGGGCGGAACGATGTTTGGTCGCGTCCAAGCTGGAGCAGCAGGCGAAGTTTGCGATAGTTCAAGGTGGATTGGATACGGAACTTCGCAAAATCAGCGCCACCGACCTTTCACAGATGCCATTCGATGGCTTTGCGGTCGGCGGTCTCAGCGTAGGTGAAGAGCCAGCCGAGATGTATCGAGTGATTGGTGAGACGACGCCTTATTTGCCGACGAACAAGCCGCGTTACTTAATGGGTGTCGGCAGGCCCATCGATCTGCTCGAAGGGGTCGCCCGAGGCATCGATATGTTTGACTGCGTCATGCCGACTCGGAACGGTCGTAACGCGTTGGCTTTCACTTGGGAAGGAACATTGCGATTGCGAAACGCGGTGCATTCCGACGACCCGCGGCCCATTGATGAAACTTGTCCGTGCCTAGGTTGTCGCCACAGTCGAGCTTACATCCGGCACCTCTTCATTGCTAAAGAGATGCTAGGACCAATTCTATTGACACATCACAACTTGATGTTCTACCAGCGGTTGATGGCCGCCGCTCGTCAGCAGATTGCAGCAGGAACTTACGGCGAGTGGTTAACTCAGCAGCGTATCAAGCTCGGTAGCGATCCGGTCGGGGAAGTCGATGGAGCCACGGGCGACGCTGAGCCGCATGCCACCTAGCGCGCAAGGGGTGCGCAGGTTTCCATCCGATCAGTCTAGCCCTTAGCCTTCGCCTCCGACTAAAAACGTCGTCGAATTAGCATCAGGCTGCGATCGAAGTTATGGATTTGATTAGGGCTGAGCATAGGGAGCATGCGGGCCAAGTGATCAGCGATGTCGGTGGCGGGGTCGTCGTGCATGTCGCGTATGGTCTTGAAGAGCACATCTTGTGAGAAACCACCGCGGGCGCTCCCAGCTAGCACGTCCGCGGATGCAATCATCAGTAGATCGCCCGCTTCTAAGTAGAGCTGTTCATTTCGATAGTCGCTGTCCGGTTGTAAGGCGAGCATGGTGGTGTGGCCAGCGACCATTCGGTAGCCGCGGCTGCTGATGATGTATGCGCAGATATCGCCTGCGATTGACAGTTGGGTCGAGCCAGATTCGGGGTGCACTTGCAAATAGCACAGTGAGCTGCGCCAATCGCCGTCTTGCGAACCCCACAGTATGTCGTTGGCTTTGCGAATCACTTGCGATGGTTTGTGATTGGAATTCCAGCAAGTTTCGACAATTGTTTGGACGCTGGTTGCGACGAGCGAACCGACTGTGCCGCTGGTCGCCGCGTCGCCCATGGCTGCGCAGATTTGACCGAGTCGATTGATGTTCCATGTGTGGAAGTTGCCACCGAGCGCTTGACCTTGGTAGGTCCAGCCCGAGAGTTCGTAGTCTTCGTGCAACGGTTGTTGATCAGGAAGACGTGAAGCTTGAACAACACTTGCGTCTTCGAATTGTCGATTGAGCTTGCGTGTTTTCAAAACCTCTTCAGCCAGTACGCTGCGCTCGATATCACTCAAAATCTTATCGGTAGCGGCTTTGGCGGAATCGATATCGGAGTCGTCGAAGTCGCGGATATGTTCGCTGAACAACCACAGAGTGCCATGGGGCATCGTGGGCGAACCGATCGGAACGCACATAGCTGCCGCGTAGGGTTCAGGACAATTCCACTCGGGCGCAATCCGAGTGTTTTCCAGCAGCACCGCATTGCCCATCAAGGCTTCGAGGTCAGCAAGCGATCCGCGAAGGTTTCGCGGTGGATGAGTGAGCGCGCTCGCAGGCATACCCCAGCAACACCGCATCTTCAGTTCGCTGGTCGTATCGTCGAGCAAATAAAGTGCGGCTGCGTCGCTATTGGTCTGCTCCGAAGCACGATGTAGTGACTCGAGCAGGCGATCGACTAGCTG
>JANPLP010000511.1:0-1958 GCA_031426595.1 Planctomycetia bacterium
GTGTTGCTGTCGTTTTTGTGTTACGTACCGCGAGCGGCAAAGGTGCAAGTGAGCGAACTGGTAGTCACATCGCAGCGACTAATACGAGATCGATTGCCGACGGATCCTCGTTGCGGCTACATTCGAATTTACAACTTTGAAGGGGAGCTTTTCTTTGGCTCCGCTCCCGACTTTGAAGAGATCTTGGACAGCATCGAGCGCGACTTGAAATCCGGCGACGCGCAGCAGGGCAGTCGAGAGTTGTCGAATCAGCTCCACCGGACTCAACCGAGCGTGTCGCAGCCCAGTCCGCGGCAACTTCGTGAAGCGCCATTGAATGAAGTGCAAGTTTTATTATTGCGGCTCAAACATGTTCGCAATCTCGATGCCGTTTGTTTGCATAAACTGAGTGAGTTCTTGAAGCGGGTTCAAGCGACGGGGGTTCAAGTCGCATTGACGGGAATTCGCGACGATGTTTTTGCAGCTCTGGATGCAGTTGGTATTATCGAGAGTTTAGGATCAGAGCGTGTTTTTCGCGAGAACCAGCAGCTTTGGTCAGCCACCATGGGCGCGGTAAGTTGGGCTTACAAACAGATTGGAACTAGACGCTGTGCTCATTGCCTGCATGGAGAGAATATGCAAGATGTCGACAGTGGCATGTACTTTATGATTTGAGTGATATGAGCGATTTTGTTGCGTTGAATTGTGGTCCGCCGAACTCGTGTGGGTGCATATCGCCGGATTGGCTTCGGCAGTTTAAACTGGTTGTTGGGCCTGGTCAGCTTACTTGATTGTCGGGGCGCATCGCTGGCTCTGCACAGCATTCGCGCGACTGCAAGTTTGCGTGATTGCAAGTTCGCGCGGCCGTGAACTTGCGAGGCTGTAAACCTGTGGGTTGCATGTGGTGCAAACATTGAGAGCCCGATGTGTGACGGATGTGCATTTGGCTGGTGGGAAACAAGTGTAAGGAATCGAGATGACCGTTGAATCGACCCCGTCCGAACCTGAAGAGAAGATGCCTGAGCAGGCCGACGAAAAAAGGCTGCTGCGGGAAGTTGCGTTGTTCACTGACGGAGCTTGCAGCGGCAACCCAGGGCCGGGAGGATGGGCGTTTATTCTGCGAGATTTGAAGACTGGGAAAGAGCTCACTGGATCGGGTGGTGAACGCGACTCCACGAACAACCGCATGGAGCTGCAAGCGGCGATCGAGGGGCTCCGTTCGCTGAAGAAAAGCTGCCATGTGCATTTGTACGCAGATAGCAAATACGTGCTCCAGGGATTGACGGAATGGATGGCTGGGTGGAAAGCGAAAGGGTGGGTCCGCATGGAAGGGCGGCAGCGCAAGCCGGTAAAGAACGTCGAGCAGTGGCAAGAGTTGGATAAGCTGGTCGCGATTCATAAGCTTACCTATCACCACGTTCGCGGTCACAGTGGCCATATCGAGAACGAACGTTGCGACGTGATGGCTGTTGAGGCCAGCATGAACTTTCGGTAGCTGTGGCGACGTGCAATGCTGTAATTGCAAAACTGATTTGTCGCATTAGGGGTTTTCCATATTGGCCAGTCATTAGTGATCTGTTACTCTACCGCCTACGACAACTCAAGTCAGCGAGCGTAACAAGCCGGAGTGCTTCGTTCTGCAAGCGAACTTTGTTGGCACTTGATGGAACAATGTGACCGCAAGGTTACTGAACTCTTTCAGCCAAACTGTAAGAGCCTGAAATCTGGTCGATGCGGCGAACACGATGTTTATCGCTCGGCCCCAAATTACACGATGAAAGTGCGGAGGGAGCCCTAAATGCCCGCGGCGGAAACCAGTAAATCCTGTGTGCATATTCGCTGGATGATTCGCAGAGATATGCCAGCCGTTTTGGCGATTGAAGACGCGAGTTTCGAGTTCCCATGGTGCGAAGAAGAATTTATTCGCTGTTTGCGCCAACGCAATTGCATCGGCATGGTCGCTGAAGTTGAAGACAAAG
>JANPLP010000512.1:0-9583 GCA_031426595.1 Planctomycetia bacterium
CGTCGAGTATCAACATTCTGCAGCGGAACGATTCCGTAGCGGAACGCGTTAGCGTTTCGAGTTGTTGGGCTTAGCGTTTCGAGTTGTTGGACTTAGCGTTTCGAATGGACGCCGCGTGGTTGACAAAAATTTTCAGGTTCGCTGAAGTATAATCATCGACCGGCGAATCAATGCGGCGTGCGGTTCTGCTAGCCATCTGGCTGGCGGTTGCGCGGTTCACAAGTCAAACTAAACAGTCTTTTTAGCAAAGTATTTAAGCTGATGCCGACCGAAGTTTTTCCGTTGACTGCTCAGAGTGTGTTGATGTTCACGGGAGACATCTATGAGGATCTTGAGTTATGGTATCCAAAATTGCGGCTGATCGAAGCGGGCGCGAAAGTGACGGTGGCTGGTGACGAAGCGGGGCGTACTTATGGCGGCAAGAATGGTTACCCATGTGTGTCGGATGCGAGGATAGCGGACATGGAGGCGGGCGACTTCGATGCGCTGGTTGTCCCCGGCGGCTTCATGCCTGACAAACTGCGTCGAGATCCGAAGGTGTTGCAATTGGTGCGGGAATTCTTTGAAGCGGGGAAGCCGGTGGCGGCGATCTGTCATGGGGGTTGGATACCGATTTCGGCAGGAATCTATCGAGGTGTGCGGGTGACAGGTTCGCCGGGAATTAAGGATGACCTCATCAACGCAGGTGCGATTTTTGAGGATGCGTCGGTTGTGGTCGATCGAAACTCAGTTAGCAGTCGCAAGCCGGACGATTTGCCTGACTTTTGCCGCGAGTTGATCAGGCTGATGGTGGAGCGCAAGTCGAGTCCACTTACATGATTTTGCTGATCGATAATTACGACAGCTTTGTGTACAACCTGAAGCGTTACTTGGTGCGGCTAGGTCAGCAGGTCGTCGTTGTGCGCAACGACCAACTTGACTTGGACGATCCGGAGATCGCGGCTTATGAGGCAATCGTGATTTCACCGGGGCCTCGAAGTCCGGATGACGCGGGAGTTTGCTTGGAGTTGGTTCGAAGGTTTTTCGAGCGCGTCCCGATGCTTGGTGTCTGTTTGGGGCATCAGACGATCTGGCAGGCCCTGGGTGGTCTAATCGTGCGGGCGAAGACACCCGTACATGGGCGTGGTTCGTTGGTCCATTTCAAGTCATCGGCGCTGTTCACGGGGATCGAAAGTCCGTTTATGGCGGGGCGGTATCATTCGCTGGTCGCTGATCCGAGCATGCTGCCGTCGGGATTGAAGGTGACTGCGTGGTCAGAGGATCATGAGATCATGGCTTTTGAGCATGAACGATGGCCGCTGTTTGGAGTGCAATTTCACCCCGAGTCTATTTTGACGGTTGCGGGTTATCAGATGCTTCACAACTTTTTGAAGGCAGCGCGAGTTGCAAATCTGAAGGACGTTTTGCCGGCCAGCGATCTACTGAACATCGATTCTTTGCCCGCGTTGGGGCTCGATCGGAACGCTGCGGAGTCTGCCGTGCTGGAAGATGACAGCGATCCTTTCGCAGTTTTTCCGGGGAGTGACTGGAGGCGGTAATCGTCGAGCGTAATCGCTCGGGAGCGAGCATTTTAGCACGCGAAAATGTGCCGCAACGGGTGCTGGCAGCTGAGCAATTGCAATGGAAAAGTCATTTGTTCGAGGAACTGTGCGGTAATGTGACGCAGTTTCGGGCTGTGTTGGTCCGCCGCCTGAAAACTCTAAACTCGGGGAGCGTATTGGCACTTAGTTTGTTATAAGAATGGGATTGCAATTTGCCCAAGGACTGGCGATTGCCCTTCGCACCTTCTAACAACGATAGCAAGAGATGACGACCGCCGAGCTCGATCCGCCCAAAAGGGATGGCACTTTAGATCAGACCCATCCCGAACCCGTCGTAATGGAGAGTTATTCGTACGATGATCGCATAGTGAGGATGTTTTGTACGGCGACGATTGTGTGGGGCTTGGTCGCCACGTTGGCCGGTTTGTTGGTTGCTGTGCTGTTGGTATTGCCGTCGCTGGCGGCTGGATTGCCGTGGTTCTCATTTGCGCGTTTGCGGCCGCTGCACACCAATGCCGCGATATTTGCATTCGCGGGCAACGCGGTCTTTGCGGCGATCTATTACAGTACGCAGCGACTGTGCAAGGCAAGGATGTGGAGCGACACGCTAAGTCATCTACACTTCTGGGGATGGCAAGCGATCATTGTGTCGGCGGCAATCACCCTTCCGCTTGGGATCACGCAGAGTAAAGAGTACGCAGAATTGGAGTGGCCCATCGACATTGCGATAGCGGTGGTTTGGTTGGTCATTTTTGGCGGCAACTTTTTGATGACGTTGGTCAATCGCCGTGAACGTCACATGTATGTGGCGTTATGGTTTTATATCGCCACGATTGTGACGGTTGCTCTGTTGCATGTCTTCAATAACTTAGTGGTTCCAACATCTTGGTTCCATAGTTATTCGATTTATGCAGGTGTGCAAGATGCGTTTATGCAGTGGTGGTACGGTCACAATGCAGTTGCATTTTTTCTAACAACTCCTTTTCTTGGGATGATGTATTACTTCCTGCCAAAAGCGGCGGAGCGCCCAGTCTTTAGTTACAAGCTCAGTATTATTCACTTCTGGTCGTTAGTGTTTATCTACATTTGGGCGGGTCCTCACCACTTGCATTACACGTCTTTGCCTGAGTGGGCGAGCACGTTGGGCATGTTGTTCAGTTTGATGTTATGGATGCCTAGCTGGGGTGGGATGATTAACGGACTGCTGACACTTCGAGGTGCGTGGCACAAGGTTGCGGCGGATCCGATTCTGAAGTTCTTTGTGGTCGGTGTGACTTTTTATGGGATGAGCACATTCGAAGGTCCGATGCTGTCGATCAAGAGCATCAATGCCCTCAGTCACTACACGGATTGGACAATTGCTCACGTGCACGCTGGCGCGCTTGGTTGGAACGGATTTATGACGTTTGGGATGCTGTATTGGCTGTTGCCTCGCATTTACCAGACGAAGATGTGGAGTCCGAAGTTGGTGAGCTTGCATTTCTGGGTTGGAACGATCGGAATCTTGCTGTATATCATCCCCATTTATGCGGCTGGTTTGATGCAGGGTTTGATGTGGCGAGCCATCGATGATACGGGGCACTTGATGTATCCCGACTTCGTGGAGACCACTCAGTCGATCGTGCCGCTGTGGTGGTTGCGTGTTCTAGGAGGGGCGCTTTATGTCGCTGGTGTAGCCATGCTGTGTTACAACGCCTTCATGACTTGGACAACTCGGCCTGCGAAGTATGAAGTGCCGGTTCAAAGAGCACCCCGTTTGACACAGGTTTACAACGTGCCTGATGTTCAGCCAGTTAATGAATTGGCTAACGTGCCGGTTCTGGAAATTGGCAAGAAGGTCAACATGTGGGCGAAGATGGGTTGGCATCGCCGCTGGGAGCGATTGCCGGTCAGATTCACAGTGCTGGTTACGATCGCAGTGGTCGTGGCGACTTTGTTTGAAGTGATTCCAACGTTTTTGATTCGCACCAACATCCCGACGATCGCGACGGTGAAACCGTACACGCCGCTGGAGTTGGCAGGTCGACAGATTTACGTTTCGGAGGGTTGTTACAACTGTCACTCGCAGCAAATTCGTCCGATGGTTTCTGAGACCAAGCGTTATGGTGAGTACAGCAAGCCGGGCGAGTTTATTTACGACCGTCCGTTCCAGTGGGGCAGCCGTCGAATCGGGCCCGACTTGGCTCGTGAGGGTGGGCGTCAAAGTAGTTTTTGGCATTGGACCCACTTCGAAGATCCAGCTTTGGTATCACCTGGATCAGTGATGCCTGAGTACGGTCACCTGCTAACAGCAGACTTGAAATTCAGCGCGATTCAACCGTTAGTTAAGGCAGCTAGTTTCTTGGGAGCCAAGTATGGCGATGAAGAGATGACCGACGCTGAGACGCATGCAAGGCAGCAAGCGGAAGCGGTGGCGGCGGACATTGTCAAGCAAGGTGGGCCCGCAGGCATGCAGGAGAAGCAAGCGATCGCTTTGATTGCTTACTTGCAGCGCATGGGTGCAGACTTGTTCCGAAGCGAGGAACCGAAGAAGTCGGATGCAGCACCAGCCAGTGACGCACCGGCGACGGAGGTCACCACAGCGGTAGATGTTGCAGAGGCATCCGCAACCACGGCTGCGCTTAATTAATTAAATAAATTCGTCTAAATAAAGATAAACCAGGAAATAGGGAATGATCAAAGATTTAGTCAGCGCGCTCGACTATTCAGACTGTGCAGAGGCGGCGCTGCTTCTGTTTGTGGCGTCGTTCGGGATCATGCTTTACGGATCGTTGCGATTGAGCAAGCAAGCCAGCGATCGGTTCGCTTCGATTCCGTTGAGCGACGAAGTGGAGGATCCTCGCGATGGAAAGTAATCAATTAACTGACCATGCCTACGATGGCATCCAAGAGTTCGACAATCCGCTGCCCGGGTGGTGGAAGTGGATGTTTGTGGCAACGATTGTATTCAGCATTTTTTATGCGATGTACTTTCACATCGGTGCTCCTGGGCGATCGGTGGTAGAAGGATACGACGCGGCCTTGTCAGCCAACATGCGGCTGCAGTTTTCAGAGATTGGTGATTTGAAGCCCGATGCTGAGACGATTTTGGCTTATACAGCTAAACCGAGTTGGTTGAAGGTCGGTCAAACGGTCTACAAGACCAACTGCATTTCCTGTCACGGTCGCGATGGCGAGGGCAAGGTTGGGCCTAACCTTACCGATGATTTTTACAAGAACGTTACGAAGATTGAAGACATCGCGCGCGTCCTGAATAAAGGTGCGGGCAACGGTGCTATGCCAGCTTGGGCGAATCGTATTCACCCGAACGAAATCGTCTTGGTCTCGGCTTATGTTGCATCGCTGCGGGGTTCGCAACCGGCGGGCGAAGCCAAGGGACCCGAGGGGAATCAGATCGCTCCGTGGCCAGCGCCGCCTGTGGAAGTAGTCGCTGATCCGAAAGCGGCAAAGAAAGAGTAATTTAACCATCATGTCTGAGTTTAGTTTGCCGGTTCACGGCGGCTGCGGTTCTGGCGGATGTTCGGGTTGTAGCGGTTCGCAGCCGGTGTTGACGGTCGCTGGTCGAGTTTCGACCGGCCGCGAGTTGCCCGGCAGCGAGTCATTACTAGATTCGCCTGAGCATGTGCTAAGCACGCTGGAGCGGGATGGTAGTCGTCGTTGGATGCGACCGAAGTTGTCCAAAGGGACATGGTGGACGCGTCGTCGAATTGTTGCTTACGCCCTGATGGTTATCTTCATGGTCGTGCCACACTTGAAGATTGGCGATCGACCTGTCATTCGCATGGATATTGCGGCTCGCGAGTTCACGATTTTGGGGCATACGTTTTTGCCAACCGATACGTTGCTATTGGCGTTGACGATGTTGTCCGCGTTCATCTCGATTGTGTTCATTACAGCGGTTACAGGCCGAGCGTGGTGTGGTTGGGCGTGCCCGCAGACGGTTTACATGGAGTTTTTGTTTCGGCCGATCGATCGCTTGTTTGAAGGCACACCGGGTAAGGGTGGGCAAGCCAAGCGTAGCATGTCCCTTCCACTGCAGTTGCTGAGACTGGCTGTCTATTTAGTGTTGGTGATGTGGCTAGCACACACGTTCCTCGCCTATTTTGTGGGACCTGAGAGATTGAGGATGTGGATGCAGAGTACGCCGTTTCAGCATCCCACTGCGTTTTTAGTGATGGCGACTACAACGGGCTTGTTGATGTATGATTTCATGATTTTTCGTGAGCAGACATGCTTGATTGCTTGCCCATACGGTCGCTTGCAATCCGTGATGCTTGATCAGCAATCCATGATCGTGGCTTACGATCACAATCGCGGTGAGCCTCGCAAAAAGGGTAAGCACAGAGCGGAGGATAAAGCGGGTCATTGTGTGGATTGTAACCAGTGTGTCGTGGTCTGCCCGACGGGTATCGACATTCGCAACGGCTTGCAGATGGAGTGTATTAACTGCACACAATGTATCGACGCATGCGATGCAGTGATGGACAAAGTGGGATCGCCACGTGGATTGATTCGGTACACATCGCAAGATGCATTAGCGAACAAACCAATTCGGATGCTGCGGGCGCGGACGGTTATTTATCCGATGCTGTTGGTACTTGTGTGTAGTGCGTTGGGGTATGCCATTTCGACGAAGTATGGCTTCGATGCACGCATGGTTCGTGGCAAGGGACTGCCGTTCACAACTATAGAGCGAGGAACCATTTCGAATTCGTTCAGTATGCGCTTAGTGAATAGGACGGATACGCTGCAGCGTTATAGTTTGACTATTGCAGAGCCGACGGATGTTCGGTTGGAAGTACTAGATGAAACGACCGCTGAATTGGAGCCTGGTGAAACATCCATGGTTCCCATCAATTTGCGATTTGCATCTAGCATGACCATGGTAGTGGGTAACAAGCCTGCCGTGATCGAGATCGCTGATAGCTCCGGTAATCGACGCAAAATCAAATTCAATATATTGGGACCGAAATAGTGACAGCGCAAACAATGGGAATGCACTCAGACGAAATGAAGGTGCTCGAGCGCAGGGCACGGAGATTCTGGGTGAGCGTGATCGTGGGTTTTCTGGGGCTGCAAGTGCTGATTGGTGTGGCGTCCATCGTGCTGGCGTTCAGTGATCCGACAGTAGCGGTGATTCCGCACTATCATCAGTCAGCGCTGGATTGGGATGTCACGCATCGTTCGAGACAGTTGGCTGAGCAACTTGGATGGAGTATCGATTATAACGTGGTGCCATCAGACCAACTGGGGCAGCGTTCGCTGATCGTCACCATACTTGATCGTGAACACCGGCCGCTGAGCGGATTAAACGTTAGTGCGAAGCTCTATCGCCATGCTCGCGGTGGTGAGGTCGATCAATTTAAGCTGAAAGCCGTTGCGGCTGGTAACTTTCAAGCGGACACCAGACTGAACGAGCGGGGGCTGTGGCAAATTGAGTTGGTGATTGAAGGCGATCATGGGATTGCGAGTTTATCGCGTGAGCTGGAAGTCAAATAGTTTTACTTTGTTCGAGAGAAGTGAGTGTTCTCCATGTGGATTTTGATCGGAGCTGTACTGACCGCAAGTGTGCTGGGTAGCTTGCACTGCGTCGGCATGTGCGGCCCGTTGGCGCTGTGGGCGAGTGGAGCAGGGGATAGCAACAGTCGCTTGGCGGTGAATTCGGCCTTGTATCACTTTGGACGCATGCTGACTTATGGGGTGGTTGGTTTATCGGCAGGTCTGATTGGGCAGGCAACGGATTTCGGAGGCGAACTGTTGGGTGTGCAATTAGCAGCCGCGCGGATTGTTGGTGTAGTCATGGTTGTGATGGGTTTGATGCAAGTCGCGAAGTGGTGGGCTTTACGTCAGGGGGCAACGGGTTGGTTGTCGCCCAAGCCGAGTAGCGTTGCGGTTCCTCGGCAATCGTTGGTAACCAAGTGGTTGGTGAGTTTAAGGCCCATGGTTTTCTCGTTGCCAGCTCCGACGCGAGCCTGGGTAACTGGATTACTCACCGCGTTGTTACCATGCGGTTGGCTGTATTTGTTTGCCCTGTTTGCTGCCGGAACGAGCAGTTGGTTGACGGGCTCAGTGGTGATGATTGCGTTTTGGCTAGGGAGTGTTCCCGCGCTGGTTGGAGTGGTTGTAGGTACCAGATTATTGGCAGGTCGGCTGAGGCAATTTGTGCCTGTGGCGGTTGCGTTGATGATGATCGTGGCGGGCGGGTTCACGATGGCGGGAAGAGGCTTTGCAAACTTACATTCGCTGTCAGAGATTGGGGTTCGGTCCCAGCACGCGATGGACGATGTAACGCTTTCAAATCCAACTCATGAGTCGATCACAGAGTCATTGGACGAATTGGTCAAGACTCCGCTACCGTGTTGTCAGGTGAAAACGGAATAACGATAGTTGAGTAGAAACACGGGTTAATGGATCCAGCGGGCGATTGGCAAAGATATAGAGCGTGCGCATTGAAGCGGTAGAGCATATGGCACTAATTGAACAAGCGGTTGAACCAGAGGCACTGCCAGCGGATGCGGTTGCAATTGCAGCTACGTGCCCTGTGCGTCGCGAGCAAGTGGTATCGAAACCATGTGTTCATTGTGGGCAAGCAACAGATTGCTTGGCGAGTGCCGCTGCGGAGCGTGTGTTCTGTTGTTCGGGATGTCGCAGTGCTTATGAGCTGATTCATGGTTGGGGATTGGACGAGTTCTACGCGTTGCGCGAGCAATTGCGACCAGCCCCGGCTTCGGCTGTGGTAGCAGGGCCGGAGCGTTACAGTCAATTTGATGAAGCCGAGTTCCTTGGGACATCCGTTCCGCGCGTTCAGTCGGATGGAACTTGTGTTGTTGAATTGGCTGTGCAAGGTTTGCACTGTGCAGCCTGTGCGTGGCTGATTGAAAACGTTACAGCGGGGACACCGGGTTGGTTGTCGGCGCGGGTGCGGATGAGTGATCGTACGATAGGGATCATGTTTGATCCTCAGCGAACGAAGCTGAGTGCGATAGCTCAGTTGATGGGGAAAATAGGATATCAGCTCGCGCCGCTCGATCGAACTCGCGACACACATATTGCTCAAGAGAGCAAACGGCTGTTAGTTCAGATTGCGATTGCGGGCTTCCTTGCGACGAACTCGATGTGGATTGCGGTGGCTTTGTATGCGGGCGATTTTTCGGGACTGGTAGTCGAATATCGTTACTTTTTAGGACTGATGGGAACGGCGTTGGGTGCGCTGGCCGTAGTGGGACCTGGCAGAACGTTTTTTGTAGGCGCCCTCGCTTCGTTGAGAACACGCACGCCGCATATGGATTTACCCATAGCGATTGGATTAATGGTGGGCACCGTGGTTGGCATTATCAATGCTATTCGAGGGGCAGGGCATATCTTTTTTGATTCCTTGGCGGCGTTAGTATTTCTCTTGTTGATTGGGCGTTGGATACAATTTCGGCAGCAGCAGCGCGCCGCACGAGCGGTGGACTTGATGCTGAGAGTTACTCCGCGGCACGCGACTCGTATTGCGGGTGATGGAATCGCTGAGCTGGTGCTGGCTGAGAATCTGCAACATGGTCAACGGATTCGCATTGTGCCGGGTGAGTGCGTGGCGGTTGATGGTGTTATTGTCGCTGGTGAGACGACGATTGATCGCTCGTTATTGACGGGTGAAAGTGTCCCCATAGCGGCACATTGCGGCGATTCAGTAGCGGCTGGTACGATCAATGTTACATCACCGATCGATGTTGAAGTGCAAGCGGTTGGGCGCGAAAGTCGGATTGGTCGAGTGATGCAGTCCGTTGAGTCTGCTGCAGCGGACAAAACTCCAATCGTGCAGTTGGCGGATCGTATTGGCGGTGTGTTTGTCGTCGTCGTCATGACGTTGGCTGCTGCGACATTTTTATTGTGGTTACCGTTAGGCTTGGGGGAGGCCACTTCGCATGCGACGTCCTTACTGATTGTGGCGTGCCCCTGTGCATTAGCTTTGGCAACGCCGCTAGCGATCGCAGTGGGATTGGGGCGCGCTGCAAAAATTCATGTGCTTATTCGCGATGGTCAGTCGCTACAAAAAC
>JANPLP010000513.1:0-2800 GCA_031426595.1 Planctomycetia bacterium
ACCTTTGAACGGAGCAAACCAGAACCATACAACTTGGTCATCATGGCACATTCGCTGAACGATATTCCCTGCCATGAGCGTTTTGCCACTGCCAGTGGGAGCTTCAATCAGCAAATAGCCATTGTCATGAATCGCTGTAGCTCGCGAGTCGTCGTTCGTACCGGCCTGATTCAGTACATCCCGCATGAAGTGAAATATCTTGACCGCGCTATCGACCGCGTCTTGCTGGAACTGCTTTAGAGTGATCATGGACATAGGTTTGTTCCAATATTAGCGGCACGGCGCAAGCCGTCCGGTGTTAGTATTCGCAGTTCAACCATCAAATTTTGAGCCTCCAACTTCCTGGGCATCCGACGTGTATCGAATCGCTGCTTCTAGCGACTCATCATCAAACAGGTACCTGACGCTACCTTTTCGAGTCCACCAAGTCTCGCGTGCCGTGTCACCGGAGGGCTAGCGCCCAATGGCACTCACTTTAGCAGATCAGTGCTGGAATCATTGGTTTTTTGCTTACGTTTTCGCTTTTGGAAATGCGTGGTTTTGGGTCGGCGCGGGTAAGCTTCGCGGGGGAAGGTGCGGCCGGGGCGGTTAGGTAACTTGTGTTGTGCTGCTCGCGACAGAGCGATTTCGTACTGAGCCTTGAATTCCTCTAGGCTGGTCAGCGTTTTAAACTGGAGCTGATGCTGGTAGACTGTCCAGACTCCGGTAAAGCTCAGTTCGCGGGGTGTGCATTTGGCTTTCTCTGCCGCTTGGCGACGCAATTGGGTAGTCAGGTTATAAGCGACCATGGCCATCCCCAACTCCTTGCGAAACATCGCAACCGACTTGCAGCCAATCGACTCGGTGTCAAGGACAACTTTGATATTACGAATGTCGACTTCAACATGATTGCGTTGAAAGTACAAATCTCTGAAGGCGTATGGTGATGCGTTCAGGTCGGTAATAAGGTAGAGCCACTCGTCGCCAATCTTCAACTCGTGAAGCGTAACTTCGATGCAGCTGCTAGCGGGAATATTCGGGTTCGTGGCTCGCTCTTTGGCAGATGGCTTCCATAAGTACTTATAAGTTCGACTAGTCGGAGTCGAATCTGTTAGCGTCGCTTTCTTTACGTGCGAATTGAATCGCACGGCAGTCAAGCGAAACACAAAATTGTGCCCGCTTTCGTTGGCAGCGTTGGCGACTGAATAGATTCCGAATCCTGCATCAGCCATCACGATCGAGTTAGCCGGCAGGCGTTTGATGATCGGTTCTGACAGTTTCGTTTCCGCGATCGCCTCAGCGCCATACATCGCTCCGATCTCGGGTGGCAACGCCGCGCCGGAGCTAAGCTCATGAGCTACCACCATATACACTACCGGCCACACACCTTCGCCATGCTGGTTGGAGGCCGGTGGAAAAGCCGCTTGCAGTGCTGGGTTGGGGAAAGCGGTTAACGTTGTTCCGTCAATCAAGAAAACGCGTTGGTTATTGAACGAGGCTGGCGTCGCTGCCATGATGGAACTGCTGAGACGGTTCTGGAGCCAATCAACGACTTCCACAGAAAGCCGCTTTCTTGCATCGCTGTAAGCGCTCGAGCGAGCTGAGAGGGTACCCTCTCGAAGGCGTTTGTTAGCTTTTTCTCCCTTGGGCGCATTGGCGAAGAAGTGTTCAACAGCACTGACCAGCGTAGAGGAGGGATTGAGTCTCTGGAACAGCATCAGAGATAAAACGATACTAGTCTTATAAACCGCAGCATTGCCCAACGGCTGAATCTCGTCGGCGTCCTCAATGTCAGTCCACGCCCGCAGCATTTCAAAAGCCGCATTGAAATCGTCCGCGGCAGCGGTATCTGTATCCGGCACAACAGAATCAGGCAAAATAGGCTCCTTTGGCAGTCCGAAGAAACCTATTTTTCAAGCGCAAATGTCATGCCAAAGATCCGTTTGTTTACCACCTAAATCTGAAGGTTTCCAAAGTGAGTGCCATTTGGCTCGCGCCGTGCCACTACAAAGTGAGTGACAAGGGGCGAATGCTCCAGCCGTCAATGAAAAGAGCCACCGTAATGAAACAGTGGCTCGATGATTCTCGAGTTTTAATTACTTGAGTGTTTGAATCACGGCGCAACAATCGTAGCTGGAATTGGACTGAATTCGTCCTCGCTAGACAGGGCTGCAACGCCCACTGCTAGGCCAGCGATTCCGAGTAACCCGCCGATGCCGCCACCGAAGCCGCCTCCGCCGCCTGCACCGCCACCACCAAGACCACCGCCACCACCACCACCGAATCCGCCACCCATCATGGGAGCACCGATGTCCATCGGCGGTCCAACAAAATCACCGAACGGTGGGGGGGGAACTTCTTCGAAGTTTGGTAGATCGGTTGGGTTTGCCAGTTCGATATTCAGCGAATCGACTGTATCTTGCATTGCCACGAAGCGAACCGAGCCAACTGAGGTGGTGCTCGAAAGGGCCTTTGAGTCCACCGCTTCAAATCCAACCGCAGCGGTTCCGTTCTTGCCCACGATGATCAAATCGTAAACACCTGCTGGCAAGCTCTTGATGCGGTAGGAACCGTCGCGACTCACAGGCGCGTCAGCAACCTTGCGGCCGCCTTGCAACACGTGGGCAACATTACCCGAAAGATCTTGCTCATTCAGTGGCAGACCTGCACGCGACACTTTGCCGACGAGGTCACCGTTTTGAAGATTCACTTTGGTGGTCGTAACGATTCCGCGATTTGATCCTAGGGGATCACTTTCAAACTTGGAACCGACGACCATATTGTTTCCAGGTACCCAGCTCTCACTGATGATTTGGAAAGC
>JANPLP010000514.1:0-6277 GCA_031426595.1 Planctomycetia bacterium
AACAAGACCGCATCCTTTGGATCAGGCTGGCTTCGATCCTGCTCTTCGAGTTTTACGATCTCGGCTTCCCATTTCTCGATCGCCTGAACTCGATACTGGGAAACTGGACCCGTATCAGCGGCTTTATCCTGCCTAAGGGCCACTGCAGGAAATGCAGACATCAATATAACGGCGAACAGCTTGCGAATCATTGTTAACTCCTGACACGTGACAACCGGCATGCACGGCGAATCAAAATTTTTCTGAAAAACATGGAAACGGAGACTTGACGGGCTTCTATAATATGTCGGTTCTAGCATCGTGCCGGCCATGCAGTTGAACTGACAGTCGAACCAAATCACCACTTGAATGGTAATTGCGCTTGCAGTTGCTGTTTGAATTCAATGGAAACCGAATATGAAAACTCTGCTGACCTTTGGCCTCGCTTTAGTTGCAATTCTAACCACCTCTGCTTTGCGTGCTGAAGACAAGCCGTCGAAAGAACTTACAATTGTTGAAGTTGCCGCTGGCAATAAGGACTTCTCGACGCTTGTTGCCGCAGTCAAGGCCGCCGGTCTTGTGGAAACACTGAGCGGCAAAGGTCCGTTCACTGTGCTCGCTCCGACCAATGAAGCCTTTGCTAAGCTGCCAAAGGGCACTGTCGAAACACTCTTGAAGCCAGAAAATAAAGCCAAGCTAGTTGCTATTTTGACATATCACGTCATTCCAGCAAAGGCTATGGCTGCTGACGTCGTCAAGCTTGAGAAGGCAAAGACCGTGCAGGGTCAAGAAGTGAAGATCGATGCAAAAGACGGTGTGAAGATTAACGACGCAAAGGTTATAAAGACCGATATCGAGTGCAAGAACGGTGTGATCCATGTGATCGACACAGTTCTGTTACCGAAAGAGTAGGTTGCACGACTTCTGAAGTAAAATCGAATGAGAAATTCCGGCCTTCAAAGTCGGAGTTTTTTTATGTAGATTCTTTCCATTTGGCAGTCCCAACCCTCGGCGATGACGTTCACAGTAACGCTGGTAAGTCAGCAGTCTCCGCTGACGAAATATTAACTGGGTAATGGGACGCTTGACGGCTGTTTTGCATAGTTAGATCAGGGAGGGATGCCATTTCGGTTCCCTCGACGGTCTTTCCATGGAGACAGAACCATTGACGCTTACTCTCTTGACTCTCTTCCCGCAGATGACGGACTGCCGCGCGATCCGACGTCGGTTCGATTTCGGTCTATCGCGGCGATCCTCCTCCGGGGCATCCGCCGATGCGCGGCTCTGGAGGGTGATTCTGACCAGCTTTTGACGGAAGACAAACCTGTTTTGGACAATCTCCGAGACTCTTTACCCGAGCCGCTTGATTTCGTTTTCCAAAAACCCCTCTCTGTGTCCGACGTCTCCGAAACGCTGGGTTTTGGGGAAGTACGAGACATTCAGAACGGAGGTAATTTGTGAGCAACGAAGCCAGACGTGAGACCGAACGCAAATCGCAACGGTTGGGCACGCCGGTGCGTTGATCGGCAAAATGTGCGGGCTGATGAATCTCACCAGCGATCGGCAACGGCGATGGAACTCCAAAAATTTTATGCGTTGAGAATGTCCCTAAATACCTGTCCGCTTGGCCCACTGCGGGTAAGTCAAACCCTCTTTGCAATGGCGGACAGCTCGCCGACTGCTGTATTTATAAGCGTCAGTCGCGAGGTAACCGCTTATCGGCTGTTCGAAACCAACCACTGTAGGACTTAGTTCCGAGCAAACCGATGCCGTTAACCAAGATATTGGTGTGAATGGTAACAAGAAAGTCCCCGAGGCGTCCAGCATTCACATCACGGATTCGTCGAATTCGGTGCGTTTTTGAGGGTTTCTCGCGGAGTTCTCACATTCTATTCGTGGAATTCCCTGCCGACAATCCCCGAAACGCCCGCAAAGCCGCGAGCTCCTGCCCGCGACCCTCTCAGGTTGGCCCGCTATTACCAGTCGCTTCTCTATAGCGGCGAGTTCAAAACTCGGGCGGAGTTGGCCCGCTTTCTGGGGGTAAGCCGTGCCAACGTGACCCAAGTTCTAAAACGGCTCGATGTCCCTAACATAACTCTGCCAATCCCTGACTCAGCGTAAGTCCACGAAAAGCTTGGCTGGGATCGAAAATGTGGCCCACTCATATCAGTGACCATAAACTTTCGGTTCGAAAAACGTCTCCTGACACGATCTATCAAGGCGACGGCACCATGAAGTGGATAGAGTTCGAACTGAACTAGATCCATGCAAACTAAGCTGTTCAGTTCGAATCCAGACTCGCACCGGTAGAGGGTGACCGGTGCGAGTTGATAGCGCACTCGCAATGTAGTAACGGCGGCGGTATCGAGGGAAGCTGGCGTCAAGCACTGGTTGATTTCTAGGCCCGATTGCGGTCGTCGTTCGTGAAAGAGGACGATCCGTCATTCCGCACTGAAACTCAAAGGGACGCCTGATTGTTAAGGGATAACCTGACCGTCCGGTTTCGTATCAAGGAGATGGGGCAGCAATGGAGTATAGAGCGTCATCCGAACGAATGAAAACGGTTCCATCCGAGATTGCAGGCGAAGACCAGAAACGGGCTCTTTCGCTTCGAGGCAGGATGTTGACAGATACCACGTCGAGCTTTGGTCCAGGCTTAATCACAAACGTCTTGCCGGATGCATCGAGACAGAATACTAATCCCTTGTTGGCCCAAGGGGATGCCCAGAACTCAGTCGCTCCTGGCAATCTCGCTTTCTCGAGCAAAGCTCCCGTGGCGGCGTCCACAATGGCAATCTTGCCGCCGCTGCCACCGAGCAGGTAAATGTAATCCTCCACGACAATTGGTGATGCTCGATTGGGACCAAATTTTCCAGTGCTCCACATGATGGCGGATTCTGTTCCTTTCCTGGTTGCTTCAGCCAGGTCGCCGTTGCCCCCGTTTCGGATGGAAAAGAACGATGTTCCGCCTCTCCCATCGCGTCCGACCAGTAGCTGCTCGGAGGTGGCTGAAGGTGTCGCGTTAAGGCCCCCATGTTCAATGTCGACTTGCCAGAGCAATGACCCATCCTCCGGATCATATGAACGTACCACCGAACCTCCGGTGACAAGTTCTCGGCGTTTACTATTTACCCAAATGATTGGAGATCCCCAATTGGAACCCTCAGCCCTAGATTGCTTCCATAACTCCTCACCTGTCGCAATATCCAAAGCAATCACAAAAGATGAAGCCTCGTTGTCGACCTGCAGGAAGATCTTGTCATCCAGCACGGCAGGTGAGCTCGACGTACCCCACTCGTGACCCATCGGATAGTTTCCCAGATCTTTTTTCCAGACCAGATTCCCGTCCAGGTCGTAGCAAAACAGACCCATCATACCGAAGTACGCTACGACATACTTTCCATTCGTTACCGGCGTTTCGGTCGCGTAGGAATTGTCGCGATGTGTCTGCAGTCTCGGCTTTCCTTCCATTGCCAGTTTCGTCCAGAGACGGCTACCTGTAGTGGCATCCAGACAAATCAACTCCCAACGGTAGTCGCTATCTACGCTTTGAGGTCCTTCGGTGACCGCGTTGGTAAGAAAAACTTTGCCACCGGAAACGATCGGGCTCGACCAAGCGTTGCCTGGAATACTCACTTTCCAGCGAATGTTTTCAGACTCTCCCCAGGTCTTTGGAAGCTGCGGATCGTTACAGACGCCGCTGGCGTTAAATCCGCGAAATTGCCTCCATTCCTCAGCTCGCACGAATGAAGTTGAGAAGACACACGTAATGACGACCGCCAAAATTTTTGGGTTCTTCATAGATCCTTACACCGCTCCATCAAAGTTGCATTTGGTCCGCCAGGTAAAACCACCGACCGGTCCCTCATGGCGGCAATTGAAGGTCAACGAATCGTTCAAGCGTTGCTAAACTCTATGAGCTACCAGTCGGTGCTAGCGATTCAGAAGCATTATTTTACCTGCTCGGCAAGTACCGATGGCTGGAAGGACTTGACAATTAGCACGCGCATGAGTGCAATTACGGTTTAGGCTGCGCAACAGCAGTGTTGAGCGCGACGGTCGTTCCGACCGGCGGTTTGAGGTACAAGCAACGGAGTTGCTAGAAACGGCGTTTGACTGTCCAGCCAAAGCAGTCATCCGTTTGTCGACTTAGTATAGCGCAGGTTGGCATAGCGGTGGAGGGCCTTTAATCAAGGTTGTCTCAATTGCTTATTCGACGCCACTAACGTGATCAACCGACGGTCGGCTATTGGTCAAGTTGTGACGCATCTATCCGGCCTTACCCAATGTCAGCTTCGACGCCATTGTCAGCTTCGACGCCATTTGGATGAAAAACTGGCGTATGGTCATCGGCGACCACGACCCCTGAGCTGCGAATCACATCTGTTCGAGATCTCGCGGTGCATGATTGCCCTTGAGGATTGACGAACACCGATCGTATTCTGATCGAAAGGCGACCGATTCAATTACACATCACTCAACGAGGCTCCGATACATGACAACTCTTATCAAAGCAATCGCGACTATCGCATTGCTGACATCAAACTTTTTCAACTCATCGATGCTATTGGCCCAAGAATTGGCCTGGAATCAATGGCGTGGGCCGCAGCGCGATGGCGTTTGGCCTGGGGAGCTACCGACAAGCCGTTCAAATTTGAAGCTGGTTTGGGAGATGCCGCTGCAGCCGTCTTACAGCGGACCTGTAACTGACGGCAGAACCGTATACACAACCGAAACGGTCGACGAATCGTTGGAACGCCTGACCGCTTTCGATTTGCAATCCGGTGAAGTGAAGTGGAGGACCAAGTGGAATGGTGCGATCAAGGTCCCAGGTTACGCCATTGCCAACGGCTCGTGGATCAAATCAACTCCAGCACTTGCTGAGGAATCGCTTTATTTTGGGAATGCGTGATGAGGTCATTTGTGTAGATCCTGCGACAGGAAAAATCCGTTGGCAGGTCGATCTTGCGGAGCGTTTTGGCGCTCGCCGCCCTCCATTTGGCGGGGTGTGTTCACCCTTGATCGACAACGGATCGGTCTATGTGATGGGTGGAGGTGCGACGATAAAGTTGTCGCTAGCAGATGGCAGCACGATTTGGAAAACGCTTGATGACGAGGGCGATGATGACGACGCATGCAGCAGTCCAGTGATCGCAACTATGGCTGGCAAACGTCAGCTGGTCGTGCAGACGCTAACCCGTCTCTGTGGCGTTGATTTGAGTGACGGATCCTTGTTGTGGTCCAGCGCTATCGAAGCGTATCGCAACATGAACATTTTGACTCCCACGGTGCTGGGTGATCGCATCTACACTGCCGCTCAACGCGGAAGTTCGCATTTCTTTGAAGTCAGCTTCGATAATGGTCAATGGAATTCGAAGGAATTGTGGAATCAGAAGACACAGGCGTACATGTCATCTCCGGTTGCTGACGATAAAACCATTTTCGTTCATTCCAGCAACGAGCGGTTAACCGCGCTAGACATAGCAACGGGCAACATTCTTTGGACGGGCAAGCCAATGGGCAAGTATCAAAGCCTGGTTCGTGACAATAAGACTATGTTGGTTTTGAACAACGAAGGCGAGTTGCTGGTAGTCAAAATGGACCGGGAGCAATTGTCTATTTTGGATCGGCAAAAATTGGCCAAGGACACATGGGCTTATCTCGGCGTTTACGAGGGAGGTATTTTGGTACGTGACCTGAACGCGTTGAAGGTCGACAGGTATTAATGAAGCGGACCCGCGAGACAGCTGCTATTGAGCCCAAAACTGATTCATGTAACGACAATGTCCGGCGGGCTCGTGCAGTACCTATGGTCCGCTTCGGTCGTCTCGTGCAAACGGGCCGAGGTGAGCTACATTGCAAATTAACCAGCTAATGGACCCCGTTAATAAAGCCATTTGGGATGCGTTACCTTCGAAGATCATGACAGCGATTACCAATCGAGATATGACAACTGGTTTCGGATGTATTAGTTGCTACTCGGCCGATTTCTCAACGACGCCACCGGTTTATCGCTGTATCCTGCTCACGCCAAGAAAACCTTGATCGGCATACCCGTCAAGGCAACGACGCAAAGAAATTTACTTGTATTTTCGCTACCGCTGGGTTCATCCCAGCGGGGCAGTTATTGGCGGCTACGGGAGCCGCCTGATTAACGAACTTGAGGTGAGTAGCTTCGACGCACCGGTTGGCACACCGGGTTGGGTTTAGGCGATGACCTAAACGCCCAGTTGCACCGCATATGTGGGCACGCAGTTACTTTATTAGAGTGGTCATTTGGTATACTGATCCCCTGAGT
>JANPLP010000515.1:0-2926 GCA_031426595.1 Planctomycetia bacterium
CTCTTCACTGGCGACAACAACTCGGACAGTGGCGATAAAGCCCGCTGGGTCAACGTGATGGAAGGTGGCGACACGGGCTGGAGAATGATGTATCAATATCTTCCCGACCGCGGACCCTTCAATCGTGAAAAGATCTGGCAACCTTTTTCTGCCGATACGCCCGCATACACGATCCCGCCTATCGAAAATATCTCGGATGGTCCATCGGGATTGAATTGCTATCCGGGAACCGGTCTGACGGGCGATTATCAAAACTGCTTCTTCTTAGTTGATTTCCGTGGCGGTCCAGCCAACAGTGGAATTCGCGTGATCCGTACGCAACCGCAAGGTGCGTTTTGGAAAGTCGAACGAAGCGAACAACCTATTTGGAAAATTCTTGCGACCGATGCGCAGTGGGGCCCGGACGGAGCTCTCTGGGTTTGCGACTGGGTCGATGGATGGGTGGGTGAAGGCAAAGGCCGCGTGTATCGCTTCTTCGAAAACCAAGCGCTGGAAAGTGACATCGTTAAAGAGGTTCAATCGCTGCTCGCCACTGGCTTCACTGAATTGCCAGTCGAGCAGCTTGGAAAACTGCTAGGTCATCCAGATCGTCGCATTCGACTCGAAGCACAATGGGAACTGGCCCAACGGGGAGAGACTCAGCAGTTTTCCGCGACCTTGAAAAACGATGGCGCTACCGAGTTGGCTTGGCAACACGCGACATGGGGATTAGGTCATGTAGCGCGTGTGAATGCGTCCAAGAAAATGGAAGCTTGTGAGATGCTAAGCCAGTCGCTGGCGCATCGCAACGATCGCGTTCGGGCCGCTGCGGCCACAGCGCTCGCCGATGCAGGCTCGAAACTGGGTTCAGCGGAAATCATCAAGCTGATCGATGATCAGAACGCTCAAGTTCGTTACGCCGCAGCCTTGGCAGTTGGCAAATTGAAACTTGATGCACTCGAACAAGTATGTGCTATGTTGGCTGAAGCCGCGGACGGCGATCCGGGACTTCGCCACGCAGGCATTATGGCGTTGAAAGGAAGTGAAACTTCTCGAGTTGTCGCTCTCAAGCAACATCCATCGCGCTCCGTTCGCGTCGCTGCGGTCGTTGCCTTGCGAAAGCTTGCGGATGTTCGGATCGCAGAGTTTCTCAACGACTCCGACCCAGGTGTCCAAACGGAAGCTGCTCGCGCCATCAACGACGTGGTTGCACTTCACCCTGCTATGCCTCAACTCGCCGCGTTGATCAGCAGTCAGCTTCGTTCTGACGCGCTCGCCTATCGTGTGCTCAATGCCAACTTCCGATTAGGTACTGCAGAAGCTGCGCAAGCCATCGCGGCTTACGCGGCGAATGCCCAAAACTCGGATGCAACCCGGCTGGAAGCCCTCGATATGCTTAGCTCATGGGCCACTCCGGGCGAACTCGACCGAGTCATGAATCGCTTCCTACCGTTGGCTGATCGCGACAGTTCGCCCGCCAAGCAGGCGCTTCAGCAGAACTTTGCGAACATCTTGCTGGGCTCAAGTGAAATTCAGACGAAAGCGGTCGAAGTAGCCGCGTCCGTTGGCATCACCGGTGTCTCCGAAATTCTGCGCGGCTATGTTGTCGATGCGAAAAATGCGCCCGGACTCCGACGTCAAGCTCTTTCCGGACTCGTTTCGATTGAAAAAGAAAAAGCGCTAGGCGATGTCCTGCGAGCTCTCAACGATGAATCGGCCGCGTTGCGTTCGGAAGCCATTCGCTTGATTGCGAAGCTGGATGAAACGGCGGCACTCCCCGCTATAGAAAAAGCGATCGCATCAAAAGATATTAGCGAACGTCAAGCGGCGTGGGATGCGCTTTCGAAAATTGACTCGGACGATGCCAAAAGGTTGATTCATAGTGGAATTCATTCCTACATCGCTGGAACACTTTCACCTGAGTTATGGCTGAATGTGATCGAAGCCGGTGAGGGCCGTATCACTGCGGACGATGTGAGCAAACTGACGGACTTTGAATCGCAAACCGCTGCCAACGACCCGCTCGCCCAGTATCGCGATTGTATTTTGGGAGGAGATGTCGATTCCGGTAAGAAGTTATTCTTCACCAAGACGGAGTTGTCTTGCGTTCGTTGCCATAAGGTGTCGCAAACGGGCGGCGAAGTCGGCCCCAACCTTTCCGCCATCGGTAAGACTAAAGACAATCGCTATCTGCTGGAAGCGATTGTTAACCCCGATGCAAAGATCGCCGAGAACTTTGAAACCGTTGTCCTGCTAACTGAAGACGAGGAACTCATCACCGGGATCTTACGCAAAGAAACCGATCAAGTGATTGAGTTGATGGACGCAGATGGCAAGATTGTGACGGTCGATCCGCAGATCGTTGTTTCTCGCAAGAAAGGGAAATCCTCCATGCCCGCCGACTTGATCAAACACCTGTCGCGTCGCGAACTCCGCGATCTCGTTGCCTACTTGTCGTCGCTTAAAGGCGAATAAAACGCTTCGACAAATAAGCTCTGCAACCACGCTTAAACGGCCGCATATCGCGGCCGTTTCAATGTGCAAAAAGTTTCGAATCTTTTAAGCGATGGACGCCTGAGGCACGGCCCGAGGAGATGCCTGGGCAGCTTGATGAGCCTCGCTGCTGGCCGCCGGATGCGGATCAAGTTTGATCACCAGCACCGGGCAACGTGCCAGACGAGTCACACGTTCTGCGACTGAACCCAGCATCCAGCGTGCTAAACCGGACCTGCCATGTGATCCGATCACGATGAGCTCCGCCGACAACTCTTGGGCTCGATCCGCCACCACAGTTCCTGGATCACCAAATCGCACTTCGACATGCAGCCTGCCGAATTGCATTGCTGGCAATTGCAGATGCATGCTTTCCAGCGCATGCTTGAGGCGTTCCTCGTCATCCACTGCCCCCCAAACCACTCCCGGCTCCGTCGGAGTAATAAATGGCAGC
>JANPLP010000516.1:0-7365 GCA_031426595.1 Planctomycetia bacterium
AAATCGCTCTTTGAATTGCAAGCGTAAATCTATACGAGTGTATCGCCGAGATGCTTGCTTTTAAAAGTTGACAACGCGACCGGGGAAGTCGAGATTGCTTCGAAGGACTTGATCGCTCGCAACGTCGTCGGCTTTCTTCCAGGCAAAGGCGCACTTGCCGAAGAATATGTGGTCGTCGGAGCTCACTATGATCACGTGGGCATGGGTGGTGCCGGTTCGCTTGCCCCTGGCACCATCGCTGTTCATAATGGGGCCGACGATAACGGTTCTGGCACCACCACGCTGCTCGAGGTAGCTCGACATCTATCGAAAATCCAAAGCGAGTCGCGCCGCGGTATCATCTTCATCGCTTTCAGCGGCGAGGAGAAAGGCTTGCTCGGCAGCAAGCATTACGTGCGCAGCCCCCGCTGGCCACTCGAAAAGACGGTCGCTATGGTCAACATGGACATGGTCGGTCGCTTGAGTGATGGCAGCATCACTGTCTACGGAACGGGTACCGCGGAAGGTTTTGACACACTGATGGATAAACTAAATGAGTCCTCCAAGTTTCGTTTGGATAAACAGCCTGCGGGTTTCGGTCCCAGCGATCATTCGAGTTTCTATGAGTTCGACATTCCAGTGTTCCACTTCTTCACGGGCTTGCACAACGACTATCACCGCCCAAGCGACGATCCGGAGAAAGTAAACGTCGAAGGGATGCAGCAGATCGCCGATATGGTGAATCGATTGGTCATCGATCTCTCGACCCGTTCAGTTCGCCCCAAACTGCTTAAGATTTCTGACGTAGCCGATGTGGGTCGTGCCAATGCCAGGCCGCGAGTAACATTGGGTATTCAAATGGATACCACGTCGGAAGCCGTCTTGGTTCAAGCGGTGAGCGACGGGAGCGGAGCCGCAGCCGCCGGTATGATGCCGGGCGATACGATTGTCAAGATCGGTGAAACGGCCGTCGCAAACGCTCGCGAAATGCGAAGGGCTCTGGGTTCGAAGAAAGCCGGCGATACAATCGACGTAACTGTCCGGCGCGGAGCAGAAGAAGTGAAGTTGCAAGTGAAGTTAGGTTCGAGCTAACGGATTAACGCAGAAGCGGCGCTCTCAAGCGGCCGACTGGCAGCAGAAGTTTCAGCACGTAGCAGCGTCTCTCCGAGACGCTGAATTGTCCTCCACTGGATAGTTTTTCGCGGGATTGTCCGCAGTTAAACTGTCCTCTTCGAAGATGCGAACCGCGTGCGCGGATTTATGTGCGCGGATTCACGTTCGCGGAGTTGCGTGTTGGAAGTACTTTCACCTCCCGAACGCCTAACAGGATGTAGTGATGAATTCATGGGACTTGGTTAGTCGTTCACTTCGCTATTTCGCTCGTTCTCATCTAGCAGTCGGAGCGGGCGTGGCCGCAGCCACTGCGGTGATCGTGGGCGCGCTGGTCGTCGGCGATTCCGTGCGTGGCAGTTTGCGGGGCCTGGTGCTCGATCGACTCGGCAACCTGCAATCGGTTATGCAGTCGCGCACCTATTTTCAACCTGCTTTGTTGACCAAGGATAGCAGCAACGAAGCACAAGTGAGCCCCCCGTTTTCCATCGCGCCCGCCATCATCCTGCCGTCTGCCACGGTTGAATCTCGACCTGGTGAGGAGCTCCTGCGCGCATCGCAGGTCCAAGTGCTCGGAATCGATGCCGCGTTTTGGAAAACCGCCAGCACCCTACCCGTAACTGGGGCTCCACTTGACTTGGGTGAAGATGAAGTTGCCATCAACGCAGGGCTAGCTGCTGAGTTGAACGTTCAAGTCAACGACGAACTGACAATTCGCTTTGAAAAGAACTCCGGAGTACCCGCCGACAATCCACTCGGGCGACGCGATGACGCATCGATCAGCTTGCCAAGGCAAAAAGTTATTGCGATTCTTCCGGACAACTCGATCGGCGGACTGAGTTTGCGAGCCGGTCAATCGGTGCCGAAGAATGTTTTCGTTGGACTAAGCAGTCTCCAATCGGCTCTCGAAACCGATGGTGCGATCAACGCTGCTTGGGTTATGTCACCCACCAGCCGCGCTGCGGAACCCGCGGCTATCGAATCGCTGAACAAACAGCTGCACCCGACACTCGAGGACTTCGGATTGCAACTGGACCACCATCGTCGCATCTTCCCAGACACAGACATTGATATCGCGAGCGATGCGGCTCCAAATAGCCCAGTCAACAATGACGCTGCACCGCCCACATCGGAGTCCGTTATTTACGATTACTACCAACTCTCATCGAAGGATCTCATCCTTGACGAAGACACCGTAGCAGCAGTTTCCAGTTCCGGTCTGAAACCGCAGCGAGTGATGGCTTATCTGGCAAACGCGATTTACAAAGTTGACGAGAGCGGAGCAGCGGATAAAGCGACCGAAGTTCCATACTCTATCGTCGCAGGCATCGACTCGGACGGTTCCCTGCCATTGGATCTCACTGCCGAGCCAGGAAGCACTAGTTCCGTAAACGCCAGTGACTCCAGTGCGACTCGCAATCGCAGCACTGAGTTGCAACCTTGCTGGATCAACAGTTGGTTAGCCGAACAGTTGCAAGTCGAAGTAGGCGACGCAGTGCAAGTAAATTACTATGAACCCGAAACCGTCGATGGACGCGAAATTGAAGTGACTGCGCAGTTTCAGGTCGCGGGCGTCTTGCCAATCACCGAGCCCGCACGTCCCTTTCGCCGCGACAATCCTGCAAAGTATGCGCAGACACCTACACGCTTCAACGATCCCAACTTGACGCCAGAAGTCCCCGGTGTGACCGATCAAGACTCGATCAACAATTGGGATTTGCCGTTCAAAACGGATCGCGAAGTGCGGCGCGTTGATGATGATTATTGGAACAACCATCGACTGACTCCAAAAATATTCTTGCGGTACGAGGATGCTTCATCCCTAAAGCTATTCGGAAGTCGATTTGGACGTACGACTTCGCTGCGATTCGAAGCTGCCACGGTGACCAGCGAAGCCGATCTCCGCGCGAAGATCGAAGAAGCCTTGTTGGCGACGAAGCAGATAAAAGGTTTGGCCTTCATTCCGTTTCGCCAGCAGCAACTGCAAGCCGCTTCAGGCACTACGCCGTTCGACATGCTTTTCTTATCGCTCAGCTTCTTCGTCATCGTCGCTGCGCTGCTGCTCGTTTCGCTACTGTTCCGCTTGGGCGTACAGCAGCGAGTCGGGCAAATCGGTTTGCTGCTTGCGCAAGGGTTTTCGCCGGCTCAAATACGCAGCCTACTGTTGCGTGAAGTTGCCTTGGTCGCTGTTATCGGTTCAATCTTCGGTGTCCTGGTAGGATTGCTTTACGCGCGTTTGATGATCGCCGGACTTGAGACCTGGTGGCTAGGAGCGATCTCGGTTGCATTCTTAAAGTACAGCTTCACGCCGCTCAGTCTCCTGATCGGCGCTGCTAGTGGCACACTCGCCAGTCTATTCACCATCTACTGGACCCTGCGAAGACTGAGCACCATCGCTCCGCTTTCGTTACTTCGTGGCAACACACAAGATACAAGCACGGGTGCGCGACCCGTCAATCGCTGGATGATCGCTATCGCTGGGCTGTGCGCTATCGGGGCTGCTGCTCTCAGCATCCTTGCTCTAGGACAGACCGGCATGGGACGCGCGGGCTGCTTCTTTGGGTGCGGCATGCTCCTACTCAGCGGTGCCCTGGTGGCCGCTCGCGAATGGTTCGCCGCGCGAGGCATTATTCAACCGAATCCTGCCAATGCCGGATTGTTTTGGCTTGCTTGGTTAGCCGTGTGCCGCAATCCAGTCCGCAGCGTGCTCAGTTTAGGTTTGTTATCGGTCGCTACATTTTTGATCGCTTCCATGGGCGTTTTTCAGATGTCGCCAACCGTGCAAGGTTACGGCGGCTTCGATTTGTTGGCCACCAGCTCTCAGCCCCTTTATCGCAACATCGGGCTGGCTGACGTTCGCGAAGCTGAGATCGGGGAGAAGGCAAAAACTATTGAAGGGGCTACGATCGTGAGCATGCGTGCTCGTTTGGGAGAAGATGCGAGTTGCAACAATCTATTTCAAGTTGCTCAGCCCACGGTGCTCGGCGTTCCCGCGCAGTTGTCCGAGGTCGAAGGCTTATCGGATTTAAATGTTCGTTTTCAGTGGGCCGCGCAAGTGAATAAAGACTCGCCGTGGTCAGCCTTAGAAGAGTCCGCCAGCGGAACCGAAGAAGCCCCGATTCCGGTCGTACTCGATCAAAACACGGCGCAGTGGAGTCTACATCAAGGTGCCTCTCTGGGGGCCATCACCAAACTGAACTTCGATGGCGAGTGGATCTACTTCCGTACCGTCGGCCTGCTTTCGAACAGTGTTCTTCAAGGACGATTGCTCATCGGGGAGACCAATTTCAAAGCCCTTTTTCCGACCCTCAGCGGTTTCCAATTTTTCCTAATTCGCAGCGCTGAACTCGACCAGAAACAAGTGATGGAGACCCTTGAAAACGGTTGGAGTGATGATGGCTTAGATGTCGTCGCAAGCGAGAAAGTGCTTCGCCAACTGCTCAGCGTTCAGAATACCTACATCAGTGCCTTTCAATCGCTTGGCGCGTTGGGGCTCTTGCTTGGCACATTCGGACTCGCTGCGGTTCAAATGCGAAGTGTGGTGGAACGACGTCGCGAATTGTCGCTGATGCGCGCCGTGGGTTTTTCCGATATGCGAATCGCTAAGCTACTGACGCTGGAAACGGCACTCCTGCTAGGTGGTGGTATGTTGATCGGTGTACTAGCAGCAGCGATTGCGATTGTTCCTTACATCATCGAAGTCGGGCCTCAGACAAGTTTGGTGCAGCCGCTTGTTATGTTGCTCATCGTGCTGGTAGCAGGTTTTATTTCCGCCTCGCTCGCCATTCGAACCGCCATGAAGCTGCCAATTTTGGCTGGACTGCGAGCCGAGTAAAACCCATGCCTCTCGATCCACAAATCCCTGCAACTTTCGCAGGAGAAATCCTGTCGCAGTTTGCCATTACCGCAGCCCGCCCAATGCTTGGTGGACTGAGCGGCGCAAAGGTCTGGCGCTGTCAAAGCGGACTGCTTGGGCCACTGTGCCTTAGGAAATGGTCGACTACTCATCCCACCCCCGAGCGATTGCAATTTATTCACGACGCTTTGGATCGTGCACGCCAACAGGTGAGTTTCATTCCGCAAGTCCATCGCGATCGTTTGGGTGCAAGCTTCTGGTCCATCGACGATAACTTGTGGGAGGTAACGCAGTGGATGCCAGGTGAATCGAGTTACTTGGCACGACCGTCTCGAGAGAAACTTTGGTCAGCTATCGAGGCCTTAGCCAGTCTTCACGATGCTTGGGATGATCGCACACATGAGGGAACTCGTGAAGCAGCAGTTAGTCCCAGCGTGCTGCAGCGCGTTGAAATGCTCTCTAAATGGTTAGCGATGCCGGACTTAGTTGAGCAAGTTGGATCCTCGGTGCGAGGTCCCGTCGAAGCGACTGCGTGCATGTCGACTGTGAAACTGTTGCACTCACGCGGTCCACAACTGTTGAAGGAACTTACGCAAGTCGAGGGCCGACTCGTCATTCTTCAGCCCGTCCTGCGGGATATCTGGAGCGAACATTTGCTGTTTGACGGCGCGCGAGTGTCTGGCATTATTGACTTTGGTGCTATGCGAGTAGACGAACCCGCCACAGATCTCGCCCGCCTGCTTGGATCGCTGCATCCCTTCGAATTGGATCAACGCCTTGCGGCCGTGGAGTATTACAACACGCTGCGATCGTCGCATCCAGTCGAATTTACACATGTCGATTTGCTCGACCGCAGTGCAACGCTTTTAACGGCGCTCCAGTGGCTGCAATGGTTGATCCTCGAACGCCGCCGGTTTCCGATGAGTGCGGAAAAATTGCTTGAGCGCTGGCAAACGGCACTTTCAAGAATGATGGGCGAGGACCTGCTGATACAACTCTAACGGTAAGCGATTTAAGCATGCCGCTTAGAATTACCGGCGTTGATCACCCGCCGCTAACTGGCGGGATCATGGCCAGTTCGCTGTCGGGTTTGAGGACGGCTAAGTCATCCAGCATCTCTGTCTGCGTCGCCCACAAGCTCACTTGACTCAGCGGCGTTAACTGCGGCAATTGTTTTAGCAGCGCTTGCCGCGCGACAGCAACGTTAGCCCCTTCGTCGAGCTCCAATTCGATCGATCGTAGGCCGGCCTGCTGCGCCGCACCAGCAAATAACTTGACAGTAATCTTCATCTACGATTCTTTCATCCCATTCGCGGTTACTCTTCAGTCGTCTCAACGATCACCATATTACCGCGAACCTCGACAACTCGCACCGCCGTACCTTCGTCGATCATGCGCCCCGATCCGACGACAGCCACGATATCGCGTCCAAATTGGGCTTTACCTGACGGATTTAGACGCGTCGTGGTAATCCCCTCTTGACCGAGAAGATGTTCCCAATGCACCAACGATTCCCGAGCCTCTAGCTCATCCAGGTCCAATCCGCCCGTTGGCTGCAAAGTCATCCAGCGCAACATTGGCAATCGCTCGAGTTGCTTGTGCATGACGAGAATTCCGATCATGCCGCCGAGCGCGAGGCAAGCCACCCAGAACAAGTTCAGTGAGAATTCTTCTAGTTGTGCAGAGGTGGTCGGCCATACGAACGTCTGACTCGCCAGCACGATCGAGACCAGCAGCATGAGCAGACCACCAATCCCAAACAACCCAAACCCAGGCAATACAAATAGCTCAATCGCCAACGAGACTAGACCCGCGACAAACAAGAGCACTTCCAGCCACTCGACATTACCGTTCAATCCTTCGATCCAGAAGAACCCTAGAAAACAGAGGGCCGCCGTGAATCCACCTAAACCCACGCCAGGCGAGCCAAGCTCTACCATGAGCGCGAAGAACCCAATCATCAACAGAAAACGAGGGAGCCAGCCTTGTGCGAGGATCCGCTGAATACCTGCGTCCAGCCAAGGCATTTTCAGTTCAGCCGGGACGTCGTCGAGTCCAAGTCGGTTGAGTGCAAGCGTGGCGTTATCTGCTGTCGAATCAATCAAGCCATACTTAAGTGCGACGGAGCGCGGGATCGCTTCCCCGCCAGCGATGACCTCTTTCGCTAACCAACGATTCGCGTCAGGAAGCGCCGCCAGTTGCCAATCCGCAAACAATCCACGCCGTCCCGAATTCTGTTCGATGTACTCTTTGGCAACTACTTCGCGATCTACCAACGTTGACAATAAAGAAGCGGGACGCCCAGTTTGCTGTTCTAAGTTCGTCAAGATCAGTTGCGTGGTGCGCTCGGAAATCGACCTGTTGGCTTCGAGACGCTCATCCGGTTTCAATGCTGCGTCTCCTAACAACACAATCTCGTC
>JANPLP010000517.1:0-3688 GCA_031426595.1 Planctomycetia bacterium
GCCGTCGACGGCCAGGTTGGCCACACGACGCCCCACGTTTCGCACGTTGGGGCGTTTTGTCGTTAGTGGGCCAAATTCGCGGACGCGATCGAGGCGACTACCCAGCACACATCCGGCGATCGCGGGTTCTGGCGATGAGCCTATGCCTGAAACCGACAAACTACTTCTTGCAACTTGCCGGCAACGGATCGCATCTTGCCACCCACTTCTCGGGTGCGAGCTGCGCCACCTGCTGTTTGCTTAGCTGCTAGATCCACACTGCCGATGCTCTTAGCGATCTCCTGACATGCGGCCGCGCTTTCCGTGACTCCTTTAGCGACTGTCGTTGCCGCATCGTTTGCATCAGCTACGCTGCGGGCGATTTCCTTAGTCGCTGCACTTTGTTGCTCGATCGCAGACGCAATGCCGCATGCAGTCTGGGTTACATCGGTGATCGCCGAAGTAATTTCACCGATCGCCTTTACGGTCGCAGCAGTCAATTGTTGAATGCTCTGGATCTTTAGTCGGATATTATCAGTCGCCGTTGCCGATTGCTTGGCTAGTTCCTTCACTTCGGTCGCAACTACAGAAAATCCTTTTCCGGCCTCGCCGGCGCGAGCCGCTTCAATCGTTGCATTCAAGGCCAACAGGTTTGTTTGGTCGGCGATATCTTGGATCTCATTGATTACTTTACCGATCTCTTCCGCTGCGGCGCCAAGTTGAGCCACGCGTTCATTGCTCAGCTTTGCGAGCGAAGCAGCTTCTGTGGCTGCACTTGATGAGCGTTCCGCGCTGCGGGCAATTTCGGCACCACTTACCGTCAGCTCTTCGATCGATGACGCAACCGTTTGCACATTCGTTGACATTGTTTCTGTGGATGCCGCCATATTGCGCATGTTGGTCGACATTTCTTCCGCAGCAGCAGCAACCGTGGCCGATTGGTGCGTGGCACCGCTGGCGCCTGTTGCCAATTCGTCTGCGGTGGCAGTGAGCTGGTTCGAGTTGTCGTCCAAGGCGACAGCATTGTCTTTCAATCGTCCGATTATCTGCTGCAACGAATCAGACAGTTGATTGACCGACTCGCTAAGGGTTCCGAGTTCATCGCGGCCGGATGTCCGGATCCGCTTCGTTAGATCACCCGCGGCTAGTGCTTTCACAACCTGAACTGTTTCGAGGATAGGTTTGCAGATCATTCGCGACAGCAGCAAGCCGGCCACGCACACTGCAGTCAGTGCAATCCCAAGCACTACGAGCATTAAGCGGCCGAGCTGCGCAGCAACACGTTGAGCATCGCTCGCATTTTGACGCACCAGCACGCCCCAGTTGTACCCCTTGAAACCCAGCGCTCCTTGCGATGCAGCAAAGCCATTTATCTTGGCTTCGGCGGAGTCGCGGTCCTGCTCAGTGACATAGCCCTGCTTGCCACTGCCAATTTTTATGGCCGCTTGGAGCCGATTGGTAATTAGGTTGGTATTGAAAATCTTCGCCGGATCGCGATCGAATAACAGCCGGCCGTCACGAGCGATCAATTGCGTTTGTACATTTTCGTAACCTTTCGCCTCCAATCCCTTTCGCTGGTTGTCCATGATTTCGCCGACAATCCGATCCCACGAAGCGTAGTTTGCCCAGATGCGTCGGACTTTACCTTCTGCATCGAAAATGGGAGCAGCGAATAGGAGCGACATTCCGTTGCCGTGAGTCATTTTGGCGATCGCGTCATTCTTTTCCACGTCGCTGTAATAGGTTGAACCCAACTGAACCTTGCCACTGGCGATCTCGTTAAACCACGCCAGTTGCTTGACATCGACTTCTTGGATGGCGGAAGTGTTAACATCCTTGCCGCTGAAGTCAACGGAGTTTGTGGCCAAGACCTTTCCCTCCAAATCGACGATTAGCACCAGGTCGTAAATGCCATACAGGCGTGTATAGAGATTCGCGATTTCTGCGAGTTCGACGGAGGACCCCATTGCCTTTGGATTCGCAGCGAAGGCTTGAACGTCACCGTATCGTTCGAACAAATTGCGGTCGATCTTGTCGATTGTTTCTTCGGCCAGCGTCTGGAGCCGAATTCCAGCCTCGCGCTGTTGACCATCGGAACAACAGCGATAGGCCAGTACGCCTAAGACGATGGCTGGACATAAACCCAAAGTGAAAAAGCTGAAAAGCAGTTTGCCGCGGATGCTTTTAAAGCGTGGCCATGGAAAAAATCCGGAAGACATAGGTCAGCTCGCAGGTAAGGGCACTTGCGCGCCGTGGAGAGGACTTGCAAGAACCAAGGTTAGGCGGGATCGGCGGGAAACTCCAACCGAGGGCCAAATCTGACCCAAGCAACGCTAACCCACTGTGGCCTGCGGTCAACCGCAGCGGAGTAAAATTAGTTGAGAAGTAGGAGGAAGAGGCAGCGGATACACTTAAGTTCAGCGAATCTGATTGTACGATGTGCGAGGGATATTCATTCAGTGCTGAACGTCTACGCCACATGACGCCCCACGTTTCGCACGTTGGGGCGTTTTTTGTCGTTGGTAGAGCAAGTTCCCGCCATATCCGTCCGACGCGAACGTGGGCCACTGGGTGCGTTCGCTGAAACAAGGGGAAGATCGCTGAATTCACGGCAAAGGCGCTTGATGATGTCCGCGACTTGAGGTAACTGTGTGTGCGTTGCGAACGCGAACCCAGGAACGAACCGATGAACGAGACGCCAAACGCCCCAGCCACGAAGCCCTACAAGGTCCACGTCCGAGCCGGCAGCTGGTTCGCTGATTACATCGTCGACGCCCGCAACGAACGCCACGCCCAGAGCTTGGCTTTGGGGCTGGCGACCAGCGAATGCCCAAACAACCTGCGGAATTGGCTGCGAGCGGTTTGCTAAAGAAACCCTTCGAGGACGCCATGACCAACTACTACGTAGCCACGCGATCCGCGTACGTCCTGGTAAACGCCGCCGACGAAAACAAGGCCCGTGAAGTGGGCCAACCCGCCTTGGCCACGCTGTTCCGCGAAAGCCTCGGCCGCGAAACGCAGTTTGAAATTCGCCTCGTTCGATTGGCCACCGCGGACGAGATCGAGTTGATGAAATGGCACAATGAGAAGGTCGCCCAAGAGTCAAAGTAACTGGAGAGCCCCAATGCAATCGATCACTTTCCAGGGCCAAGAGCATCCCTCCGCCAACGACGCTGTTGTTGAACTGAACTTCTCTGGGGATCACGCTGTTAGCGTCGGCGGGCGATACTTCACCATCGACGAAGCCGCGTATCGCGAGCTGCAAGAGCAGGGATTTCAGCCTACGACTTGGCATCACCATGAACGCAGCGGGCTGCTGATCAGCGTGCCGGGGAGTTGCTGAGCGATTAATCGTCACTTAGCGTGTGCACCAACTTCCGTGCCGAAGCATGGATCGTTTCTTGGACTGGTGCGTCTGCATCCGGGCGAGGATATCGTCGAGCACTAGGAATCACCGCATACCGGTAAAGATTAGTTTTCGAAGCGCCGCGAACCTTAACCGGTTCTTTACGAAAGTCATCTGACGGTCATCTACATTTCGTGAGACTCGTTATCCCAAATCCCGGTGATTCACATGCGTCGCTTCCTGGTCGCAGTTGCGTTTCTGCTTTGCATCTCACGCCTCAGCTATGGCTCCGACCTCTTCGTAGCCTTCTGGAACGTCGAAAATCTCTTCGACACCATCGACGACCCAACCGTCGAAGGCGAC
>JANPLP010000518.1:0-3609 GCA_031426595.1 Planctomycetia bacterium
TTGAAATTCAGCCAAGGCGAGTTATCGCTTGCAGCCGCATTGTCTCCTGGAGCATTGCCGACTGTTTTAGTTCCCTGAATTGCATTGTCGCTCATTGCTGGCGAATCGGCTTTAGCTTTTTCTGCGGCGCTATCGAGCGTATCCTGTTTGGCTTTGGCGATCTGCGCTGCGTCAGGAAAGGCGCCGGGGATGGTTAACTCGGACGCAGCGGCTCCCCAAAGTTTTTGTACGAACACATCGCGGCCGCAAGTAGCGCGATAACTTGCATACTTGGTTGCACTCGTAGCGTGGTAATCCTGGTGGTACTCTTCGGCGGGCCAGAAGGCTTGGCGGGGGAGGATTGGAACGGTAACTCGCCCTCGCAGCACTTTCATATCTTCGATGGCTTTGACGACTCGCTGCGCCTCTTTCTTTTCTTCGGGAGTCGCGTAGTAGATGGCTGATGAGTACTGCAAGCCTTTATCTATAAAGGAGCCTGTTCGATCAGTTGGATCGATGTGTTTTAGAAGATATTCGACCAACCCAGCGTAGGTGACTTTGGTCGGATCATAGACGATGAATACGACTTCGCGATGGCCGCCAGAAGTATAATTCTTGTAGGTGGGATTCTTAGTCCGTCCACCGCTATAGCCGGAGATGATATCGATTACGCCGGGAGCTTTTTCAAAGTCCGATTCGACGCACCAGAAGCAACCGCCGGCTAGGACTATTGAGGCGCGTTCCATAGAGGCGGTAGTAGCGGATGAATCCGTAGGTTTGATGTTCGGCGGTGGATCATCGCAGAGTCCACTGGTTGCTGAAATTAAGCAGACACAGCCCAGAAAAGCTGCTAGTAAGTTTTTACCGTACATCGTTATCGCTCTCCCTGGAGTAAGTCGCTCCTGAAAGTCCGAATCTTACGTCGGACGATTTAAATTCCTGTCACCTTTCGCCATTCGTTAGCCATCAAAGCATGGCCGGCTAAAGTTGGATGGACACCATCTGCGGCCCAATACTCGGGCGGGGCTTGCTTGACCGCGCGATTGAACAGTTGCTGGAAAGGGACCAGCGTTAGCTTTAATTCATTAGCTAGTTTGACTGCTGCCTCACGTCGTTCATCGAATTCTGGGAACCACTTGTCTGTCACGGCGCCGCACTTAAGCACGAAGGGCTCGCAGATGACGATGCGAGTTTCAGGCAGTTTGTTTTGTGTTTCTTCTACCAGTTTACGATAGCCGTTTGCATAGCCCTCAACGGTTCCCTCGTACTTGCCGTTCAGTTTGTGCCAGATGTCATTGACGCCAATCAAGATGCTTAAAACGGCGGGCTGGAGATCGATGCAGTCGGATTGCCAGCGAGCGGCGAGGTCAGGGACTTTGTTGCCGCTGATCCCGCGATTAAAAATCTGAAGATTTAGTTCTGCGTGTTCTCGCAGGATGTCTCCGGCTGCGAAAAACGGGTATCCATTTCCGAGTCCACCAGCGTGGTTGGCTTTGTCAGATTTACGATCGCGGTTCGCGTCTGTTGTGGAATCGCCTTGAAACAGAATGGTGCTACCTCCGGCGAGCGGTTTCGCTTGCGCTGCCACGGCCGGGGAGATGATTCGGGAAACTGCGGCGGTGCTTAGACCGATCGCGGCAGAAGTTTGCAGAAGCTGGCGGCGGTTGAAATAGGGCATGCTGTTGGACTCGTAGGTAGGGAATTACGGTTGCCCAAATTATAGCTGCGGCTAAATGCTAGGTAAAATGCTTGATGGGGGTGAGGCAAGCACGGATCGCAAGGGGCTCTGGGGTCACCGCAGAGCTGCCTCACGAGGTAATTGTTATCTTTACGTTGGGGAGTAGATAAAGTTCATTTTGAAGGGTCGCAGGACCGTATTGCCAGCAATCCCTTTTGGATAGGTCGAGAGCGATTGTTATTGGTCGGGATGGGCCCGCAGCAGCCGCTCCATGGATAGGGTCACGCGAGTTCAAAAACGTTCGACCCCTCCCGCAATTTCGCCTTAGCGGACAGAATAAGACCTCCGAATACTCCGCTTTTTATTGAACAGGCTTCTTGCATGCGTCGCAGTGACCTCCGCAACATCGTTATTATTGCCCACGTCGACCATGGAAAAACCTCCCTCGTCGATTGTCTATTGCGTCAAAGCGGCCAATTCCGCGATTCGCAGTTACAGGGCCAGCAGATTCTTGACAGCAACGATTTGGAACGTGAGCGCGGCATCACGATTCTGAGTAAGAATATTGCGCTTCATTACAAAGGGGTGAAGATCAATATCATCGACACCCCTGGCCACGCCGATTTTGGTGGCGAAGTGGAACGCGTGGTCCGCATGGCAGACGGCGCTCTCGTACTGATCGATGCTGCCGAAGGCCCGATGCCCCAGACTCGCTTTGTGCTTTCTAAGGCGCTTGAAGTGGGCGTCAAGCCGATTGTGGTGATCAATAAGATCGACCGTCCCGATGCGCGCGCCAAGGAAGTGCTCGACGAAGCGCTCGAGTTGCTCGTCGACCTGGGTGGCGAGCACTATATGGACAACTTTCTACATATCTATTCATCGTCCAAAGAAGGTTATGCGACTCTCGATCCGAATGTTCGAGGCGATTCGATGGTTCCGTTGCTCGACTTGGTACTGGAAAATATTCCTGGTCCCGAGGTTGAGCCCGATGCACCGCTGCAGATGCTGGTCACCAATCTTGATTGGTCTGAGTATGTAGGTCGAATTGCGGTGGGGCGAATCCAAGCTGGGACGCTCAAGATCGGACAGCAAATCGATTTGGCCAAGCCCAACGATCGGATCGTTCAAGCGCAAGTCTCAACCCTTTCCACTTTCGATAAGTTAGGTCGCATCGAAGTTAACGAAGTGACGGCGGGTGATATTGCGGCTGTTGTGGGCTTGGAAGACGTCGAGATTGGTGACACGATCGGTACGCGAGGTGAATTGCGACCGCTGCCACGCCTGATCGTGGATGAACCGACGCTTGAAATGGTGTTCAGTGTCAATACTTCTGGTTTTGCAGGACGTGAGGGTAAGTATGTCACCACGAGACAACTGCGATCGAGGTTGGAGAAGGAACTCGAACGTAACGTGGCGCTGCGCGTGGCGCCGGTCGAAGGAACTGAGGCGTATGCAGTTCGTGGTCGCGGTGTTTTGCACTTGGCGATTTTGATTGAAACGATGCGCCGTGAAGGTTTCGAACTGTCGGTTGGTAAGCCTCGCGTGGTGGTTCGCGAGGTTAATGGCAAGATTCATGAGCCTTTCGAAACGTTGATTGTTGAAGTTCCTACTGAGAAGGTTGGGCCAGTTATGGAATTGGCTGGCTACCGTCGTGGGACCATCGAAGAGATGATTCCTCGCGGCAGCTACTCGCTATTGCGTTTTTCAATCCCTGCTCGTGGTCTGATCGGTTTGCGAACACGTCTGCTCAATGCGACTCAGGGAACCGCCATCATTAATCACCGCTTCTCAGGTTATCGGCTGCAAGAAGGGGATGTGCCTCGAGGTGGCACTGGTGTGTTGGTTTCGATGGTTGCAGGCAATGCGGTAGGGTTTGAATTGTTCGGCTTGCAAGATCGCGCTGATCTCTTTGTTGGGCCGGGTGAAGAAATTTACGAAGGCATTATCGTGGG